>NZ_JANHZQ010000028.1:0-67761 GCF_041414725.1 Alteromonas sp. DY56-G5
TTAGGCCTGCCGCCAGCGTTCAATCTGAGCCATGATCAAACTCTTCAATTAAATATATCGAAATATGAATCGTCGTTATGTGACACTCTTAACGAGTGCCCACACAGATTGTCTTGTCTAAATTTTTAAAGAACATTCACTTGAAGCCGCTGCTTCTTAGTGACTCACCCTGTTCGAGTGAGGTGCGCATTTTACATCGTTTATTTTCGATGTCAACCATGTTTTTAAACTTTTTATTTGTTTGAAAACTTGGTTTCGCACTTGTTGCTAAGTTGGCTTTGTTTTTCTCGAAGCCCCCTCAGAACGTGGAGCGCATTATAGATACCTCTTGTGAAAGATCAACACTTAAATTGGATTTTTTTGCTTTTTAAGGCACTTTTGGTGTTAACCGCTCATTTCTGCATCATTTCTAGCGACTCAATCCATCTTTAGACTAGTTTTTTCACATTTTATTGTTCAATTTGTTACAAATGAGTAAACTATATACAGCCTCCAACACCATAATAAACAATAGAAAGGTAGGTATATGAAAGTAGGCTTTATTCAATGCGCTGTTATTAGCGCTATTTTTGCAATTGCAGGTTACTTGTTATTTTCTTCTGCTAGTTTAAACGTCCATGTTCCACTGACCGTCTCAGCAGCTCTGCTGATCAGCGGTATCGTTACTCCTTGGCTAGCGTCTCTTATTCAAAGTCCATCTTCCTCAGATGCCAGAGCACATTCTAATGACGGATCAGTAGAAACCTTATATGTAGGTAATTTGCCTTATAGAGCAAACGAGAACGCAGTAAAGGAATACTTCAGTAGCTTTATTGAAGTACAGTCGGTTCGCTTAATGAAGGATCGTAAAACTGGAAAAAGAAAAGGATACGGTTTTATCGAAGTTGTAACTGACGACTTAAACAGCGTTATCGATAAAACTAACGACTCAATCTTCCAGGAGCGAACCCTAAAAGTTCGCCCTGCAAAGGACAAAGTCGAACACGCGTAATTCTACGTACGGTTTAAAGGCTATAAAAAAGCCCGGTTAGCTCTCGCTACCGGGCTTTTATATTAGTAAATAGTTAGTTATTCACTTGTCTCAGCAGATTGAGGAAGTCCATTAAGTAACGTTTGATTGAAAGCGTGAAACCTATTTATAGCAGATACAAGATCTGGCACCTGCACGTCTTTCATCTCATTAATCAACCCACCTAGTAAGGTATTATAGTCTTCGTTACTTTCTAACGTACTTTCGGCATTAGCAAAAGTATCCATCATCTTTTCTAGATATTGCGCTATAGGGCTAACCACATTTCCAAACTTCGAATTATCGCTTTTGTCTTCATTGTAATGTTGGATGTTCTCATACGTCTTTAGCACTTCGGTCTGTGTTGTTCTATTTAACTGTAACGCGTAGCCAACTAACTCTTTATCGTCAAAGCCTAAACTTAACGCTTCTTCAAATGCTTTGTCGATGTCACCACTGTAAAAGGTGTCGGCGAGATCCTGAACTTGACCAACCAAATCAGCTATCGACTCTAACTCATCTTCATCAAGCTCGCCTTTCAATGAAAAGCTAATACCGCTTCGCTCGTAGTATTGGTACGAAGTTTGTTGTTGGTATGACGCTGAAAAATTGTTTTGGCCTTGCTCGCCACTACCGCCTGATTGCTCCTGAGATGCCTGCGCTTGGAAATTAAGTTGTTGAGACGCTTGGAACGAGCGAAGACTCTCAAAACTAAAACTCACTTCGTCGCCATCTTTAGTTCGAATCAGCAAGCTTCCGCTTTTCTCATCCGATGCAGCTACCGCGTTTAAGGACGAAAGCGTTACAGCGTTCGGCTGCTGGCGACCAAATATGTCAGTTTCCAGATCGTTTATTCCTGTATCGATGAGATCGCGGCTTTTTGTCATCCCTTGCTCAATCTCTTCATTCATAAAACCAGCGAGGTCTTTTTCAGCCCAAGCGAATCCACGGCTTACGCCTTCTCTCGCTTGGCTAAATAAGCCATTAAGCTTTTCTTCGCTGGCACCACCGTTTGCCGCACCTCTAATGACGCCACCTACGAACTTAAGTACGTTTCTGGCAACTTTTTCAAAGTCGAACAAACTGTTCGACTTATCTTCAATGCTTTTCTCTTTGGCTTCTTGTGGCTTTTGGCCATCTATAACTAACGCTTGGTTAAGACTACTACTTACCACACGTAAGCCGATGCTAGTTTGGCTACTGGAAACAGATACTGATGCCGCTTGTTGTTTAGAAAACTCAGCCGCTTGCTGCAATCCGTCTTGCTGTAACTGCTTTTTCAACATTTCGTTCGGGTGAACTGATGCCTTTTGATCTGCTTTTTGATCGACCTTCTGGTCGCCCATAAAAGCCTTAATTTGACCCACGTTCATAATTTGATCCTCACTATCCTCAATCTTATTATCGGCAAAGAATCAGTATTGTTTAATTTTAATACAGCTTTTTTTACAGGGTCGTTCCTAATAATAATGCAGAAGTAGATAGCGCTTGTTGCAGTTATTTTATAAGGGACTACAATTCGCGACCTCAACATTGAATGGAGAATTTTATGACCGCGACCGAACAACAACGCTATCAAGCTCAGTTGGACGAAAAAGTAGAACGTCTTACTGCGTTACTTTCTCCGTTCAATGCGCCTGACTTAACCGTATTTCCATCGCAACCAACGCACTACCGTATGCGCGCCGAATTTAGAGTATGGCATGAAGGCGATGATTTGTTTCACATCATGTTCAACCAGGAAACAAAAGAAAAGTACCGCGTAGATAGCTTTCCTCCTGCTTGTAAAGCAATAAACGATGCTATGGCGCTGTTGCTTGAAGAAGTAAGACCAAATGAAGTGCTAAGAAAGAAGCTTTTTCAAATCGATTATCTTTCTGCACTATCTGGCGAGCTTGTCATCAGCCTTTTATACCATCGTCAACTAGATGAGAAGTGGCAAGAGGCTGCAAAAGAATTAAAGGCGAAACTCGAGGCTCACTTTCCGAAAGTAAACATCATCGGCCGTGCGAGAAAACAAAAGCTTATTATCGACAACGATTTTGTTATTGAGCGCTTACCCGTTAATGGCAAAGAATTCATATTTAAGCATATCGAAAATAGCTTCACTCAGCCCAATGCCGAAGTGAACTGTAGCATGATTGAATGGGCACTAGATTGCGTAAAGCCGCTCTCTGGCGATTTACTGGAGATGTATTGCGGTGCAGGTAACTTCTCACTGCCGCTAGCGCTTCACTTCGATAATGTTGTGGGGACCGAAATAGCCAAGCCCTCTGTACAAGCTGCGCAGTTTAATATTGAACAAAATCAGCTCAACAATGTGAAGATCGTAAGACTCGCCGCTGAAGAATTCACTCAGGCTATGAAAGGTGAACGTACGTTTAGTCGCTTAGAAGGCATTGATCTAAGTACATATAATTTCACAACTGTATTGGTTGACCCACCAAGAGCTGGGTTAGATGAAGACTCACTTAGAATGATTCAGGATTACGATAATATCGTGTATATCTCGTGTAACCCTGAAACATTGGCGCAAAATCTTGAGCTTTTAAGTGAAACTCACGACGTTGCTCAATCGGCATTATTCGATCAATTCCCGTTTACTCATCACATTGAGGCTGGCGTTTTACTTACACGCAAAAGCTAGTTTTGGTACAAATTGACAAGGCCTTTGGAGTCACAAAGGCCTATGAAGACGTATTAAAATAAGGTGGCTTTGATTAGAGCAAACGATGTGGACTTAAACCACTAATTCAATTATACGCTTTTTTGCGTTGCACCTAGTTGAACGAAGCGAAGCTGCGCTTTCACTCTCTCACCGATTTCTCGGCGAAGTTTATCGTCTGCTTCTAATGCCTCTGCCCCAGCACTGAATACGAGCCTTACCATAGCATCAGCTTGAAGCTGCGCGCATGCGTATTCTACGCCCTGCTGTTCAATAATGTAGTCGGTCAACTCGTCGATGAAGTGTTGAATCTCTCTAAATACTGCCAACCGATAAGCCGACGACGTACCAGTATGCTCGCGTAGTAATAAACGAAATACGTTTGTATTTGCCGCAATAAATTCCATGAAGGTTTCAACAGAAGTATGTATTACGCCGCCTCCAGAGGCTATACGCCGCCTTGCCTGACGCATAAGCTGCCGCAATGCTAAACCGGCTTCATCCACCAGCGTTAAACCCAATTCGTCCATATCTTTGAAGTGTCGATAAAAAGACGTAGGTGCTATACCTGCCTCTCGGGCAACTTCACGCAAGCTGATTGCCGATAAGCTGCGGTTTTCATCGAGCAAAGAAAACGCAGCATGAATGATATTTTGGCGGGTTTTTAATTTCTGTTCTTGTCGACTCACATTCGCACCATAGGTTGATTAGCTCTGAACGGCTTGATGATTTTTAGCGCTTGGGGTTGAAGCCCTTACGTCATCTGTATAGCCATTAACGCAATCAAACTTCGTACATCAAAGACTAGCATGTGTAGTTTATCGCAACACACACCAGTGGGGAAAGAGAAACAGAATCATCTCTTTTATAAACAAGCATTAAGCAGAAAAAGCCACAATTAACGAGCGCTTCAGCGTAGCTTTACTATAATTAAACTTTACACATGTAAGCAGAACTAATCTGGGTTTTGCTTGCCTGAAGCCTCGTAAAACGATAAATTA
Source organism: Alteromonas sp. DY56-G5 (assembly GCF_041414725.1). Classification (NCBI taxonomy): domain Bacteria; kingdom Pseudomonadati; phylum Pseudomonadota; class Gammaproteobacteria; order Alteromonadales; family Alteromonadaceae; genus Alteromonas; species Alteromonas sp. DY56-G5. The sequence continues at coordinate 4,676 of NZ_JANHZQ010000028.1, forward strand.
GCGAACAGTTGTAAGCCAAGTTGTATAAAATGAAAAAACCTCCTCTTATCCTTACTAATGTGCTGGTATTTATTATATCTGGCGCAATTGCGTTTATTGGTGTGCCGCTATGGGTGGCGTATCAAGGCATCGATTGGGCAGAAATCGGTGCGGCTATATTCCTATTTTACTTTACCGGTATGTCTATAACTGCCGGCTACCACCGCTTATGGTCGCATAAAACTTACGACGCCAATGTGGTTGTTCGTGTGATCCTTGCGATTGGTGGCGCTATGGCGCTGCAAAATAGTATTTTGCACTGGTCGTCAGATCATCGCGTTCATCATCGTCATGTTGATGATAACGACAAAGACCCCTACTCTGCCAAGAAAGGGCTATGGTTTGCGCATATCGGCTGGATGTTGCGTGAGTACCAGGCCAAACGTTACGATGACTACAGTAACTGTAAAGATCTTCAAAAAGATAAAGTGGTGATGTGGCAGCATAACTACTATTTGCCCATCGTGCTGGCGGCCAACTTTGGTATCACAGGTCTTCTGGGCTATTTAAATGGTGACGTATTAGGCATGATCTTGGTAGCCGGTGTACTTCGCCTGGTGCTAGTGCATCACGTAACCTTCTTCATCAATTCTCTTGCTCATTTTTGGGGTAGCCAGCCTTACACCGATAAGAACACAGCACGAGATAACGGTATTCTTGCGTTTTTTACCTTTGGTGAAGGTTATCACAATTACCATCACATCTTTGAGTACGACTATCGTAATGGCATTCGCTGGTATCAGTTTGATCCTACAAAATGGCTTATTAAAGGGTTATCACTGGTAGGACTGACATCCAACCTTCGCAAAGTGCCAGAAGAGCGCATCGAGAAAGCATTGGCTGCCATGCAGCTGCAAAGAGCAAGTGAAAAAGTATCGCTACTGCCTAATGCTGAAGAAATGATGCATACCATTCAAGAAGAATACGACTTGTTAATGCAGCGCATGAGTGAATACTACGCCACGAAAAAACGTGTTATGCGCGTTAAACAACGCACCCTAAAGCGCAGTATCGAAGGGCTTGAGCTTGCATACAAGTACAAAGAGCTGAAACACGCATTTGCTGTACAGAAAGAGAAATGGACACAGTTACATAGTTTGTCATTGCAAATGGCGTAAATTGACGCCCTCTTTTATACGTTTGAACGCTAAAAACCACATAAGTGTCTGCTTATGTGGTTTTTTTTTATTCTATAGTTGGATAAGGTCGTTATACTAAAACCAGAATCATTCATTTTGTATTACGGCTAACCTAGTGGTGACATCGCATTACAAAAGTAACAACATGGGAAAGTAAGATGGCAACGAAGCAAAAAACCAAAGCCCCGTCGTATCATTACGACGCTATCGTTATTGGCACAGGTCCTGGTGGAGAAGGCGTTGCAATGCAGCTTGCCAAAGCCGGAAAAAAAGTGGCGGTTGTTGAGCGCTACGAGGCAGTGGGAGGGGGTTGTACCCATTGGGGAACCATTCCATCGAAAGCGCTTCGTCACTCAGTAAGTCGTCTTATTGAATATAACTCTTCTCCCTTGTTTGCCGACAACCACTTAAGTAAGAGTCTTACGTTTTCTGACATCATGCGCCATGCTAGCGGTGTGGTAAAAAGCCAAACTCGACTTCGCTCTTCTTTCTACGACAGAAATCGTGTGACGCTATTTCACGGCGAAGCCAGTTTCGTAGATGCGCATACGTTAGAGATAACCCGTAAAGATGGCTCTAAAGATACTGTCACTGCAGGCCAGATTGCTATAGCCACAGGGTCGCGTCCTTATTGTCCTAAAGACATCGACTTTAATCACCCGCGTATTTATAACTCAGACACTATCCTATCTTTAGATCACGATCCCAAATCAATAATTATCTATGGCGCTGGGGTCATTGGCTCTGAATATGCCAGTATTTTCAGAGGACTAGGCGTAAAAGTTGACCTCGTTAACATGCGCGATCGCTTACTGTCATTTCTTGATGACGAGATATCAGACGCACTCAGTTATCACCTGTGGAACAATGGCGTACTCATCCGGCACAATGAGGCCTATTCTTCGGTTGAAGCTACCGATGACTCGGTTATTTTAAACTTAGAGTCGGGCAAGCGTATGCGCGCAGATTGTCTCTTGTTTGCTAACGGAAGAACGGGTAATACAGATACACTTAAACTCGAGAATATTGGTTTAAAAGCCGATGGCAGAGGCCAACTCAAGGTTAACGAAAATTATCAAACTGACGTAGACAATGTATTTGCAGTCGGCGATGTCATTGGCTATCCAAGCTTAGCATCTGCGGCTTATAACCAAGGTCGCTTTGCCGCTGAAGCTATGCTTGGCATAAAAACACATTCGGCATTGGTAGAAGATATTCCGTCAGGCATATACACCATCCCAGAAATAAGTTCTGTTGGTAAAACAGAGCAAGAGCTTACTGCAGCAAAAGTGCCTTATGAAGTGGGAAGAGCTCAGTTCAAACATTTGGCCAGAGCCCAAATCGCGTCAACGCAGACAGGAAGTCTGAAAATCTTGTTTCATCGCGAAACTAAAGAAATCTTGGGCATTCATTGTTTCGGTGAACGTGCCTCCGAGATTGTTCACATCGGCCAAGCGATCATGCAGCAAAAGGGCGAAGGCAATACCATAGATTACTTCGTTAACACTACGTTTAACTATCCAACCATGGCAGAAGCTTATCGAGTTGCTGCTATTAATGGACTTAATAGAATTTTCTAACGGACACAAAAAAGCCGGCGAGATTGTCGCCGGCTTAATATGCGTTAACTAAGAAATTAGTTACGGTTCGCAGCAAGCGCGTTAAGCGAATCTTTATGTGCTACGATGTCGATGTGCATATTTTCTTGATCGAACGTCATTGTTGCAATGGCGTAGTCACCCTGACTATCGCTTGCAATGTCGATCAACTTTGCTTGTGCATCACGGAAACGAATGTTATTGCCGATTTTGTCAGACATACATTGGTTATTCATTTCGAATGTTTTCGCATCCATGCAATCGAAAAGCTGGTTATCACCAGATTCCGCATGCGCAATACCAAAGGCCGCTGATAGAGCTAGGGTTAGTACTACTTTACGCATGTTTCTTCTCCTGTGTTACAGTGTACTACTGTCACTATTAAACATACTGTATATACATAAGATAGTCAAACTGAGATCATAGTTTTGTGACAAAAGTATGACAAAGAGAAATATTTGGAGAAAAATGTGAAAGGCCACGATGCTCTGGTGGTTAAAGCGAGAAATTGTAGACTGTGTGCCCCTCACCTACCGCATCAACCCAACCCCATATTTAGCACTGCACCATCAACTAAAGTGCTTATTATTGGGCAAGCACCGGGGTTGGAAGCCCATGAACGCACCATTGCGTTTGATGATCCCAGCGGAGATCGGTTACGCGATTGGTTGTCTGTCTCGAGAGAGACCTTTTATAACCCTAGCTTAATTTCGGTGCTGCCAATGGGCTTCTGCTTTCCAGGTTATAAAAATGGAGCCGATGCCCCGCCAAGAAAAGAATGTGCTCCCGCTTGGCATAATGACTTTCTTCTTTATTTAAAACCTGAAGTAACGCTTTACGTGGGACGTTACTCGCAACAGTATTATTTACCGCAACACAAAACGTTAACAGAAGCTGTACGCAGTCCGACTGAAACACATTTCGTACTGCCCCACCCGTCAGGAAGAAACAACAGGTGGCTCGCTAAAAACCCTTGGTTTGAATTAGATATCCTTCCCAAGTTGCGAGACACTGTCGAATCTGTATTAAAAGTTTAGTCGTGCTCTTCCAGAAACGCTAAAAGCGCATCGAACGGCATAGGCTTCGCGTACAAGTAGCCCTGTGCTTCGTCACATCCAAGCTTTATCATGTAACTCGCCTGCTCTCTTTTTTCTACGCCTTCGGCAATAGTCAATAAGCCTAGCTTGTTACCCAAAGTCACAACGGTCTCAGCAAGCACTGCGCTTGCACCCGGTTTAATGTCTTTGACAAAAGAACGATCGACCTTCAATCGATCTAACGGGAGCTGCTGTAGATAACTCATGGAGGAAAAGCCTGTTCCAAAGTCATCAATGGCTATTTTCACCCCAAATTCTTTTAACGAACGCAATGCATCTATTACAATTTGCGGTTCATCCATCACCACGCTTTCTGTTATTTCTAGCTCTAAAAGGCTTGGGTCGCAGTTGGCGTTAGATAGTGCCTGCTTAACTTTTTCTACAAATAACCTGTCGCGGAACTGCGGAATAGAGATGTTAACGGCAACTCTTAGATGGCCGTAGCTTTTTTCTTTCAATTCCTGAAGACGACGGCATGACTCTTCTAGCACCCATTCACCGATATCAACGATAAGACCTGAATACTCAGCAAGTGGTACAAACACGGCGGGAGAAACATATCCCCCTTCACCATTGGGCCAGCGTAGTAAGCCTTCCATGCCAACAACTTTTTCATTCAGTAAGTCCACTTGCGGCTGAAACCACAGCTCCAGCTTTCTTGCTGCAAAGTCACTTCGGAGTTGGCGAATCATATCTAGGCGCCAAGTCGTCTGATCTTCAATATCTTTGGCGTAATATTCGAAGTTATCTGTCAGATTTTTCTTAGCACGGTTTAACGCAATATTCGTGCGCTTTAAAATCTCAATGCCGATGTGGCGTTTATTGTCTAACTTGCACAAACCAAGTGTTATATTAACCGGAAGGGTGTGATCACCTACCTGAAATGAAGATTGGAAAATGTTGTTGATGGTTTTGGGGCATACCAGATCGTCGGGACCAATAAGACCAAATACATCAGCACCTATGCGGCCTTTTTTCACTATGCTATCGAAAGAAGATTGAAAGCGATCGCTTATAGCTCGCAACAATTCATTGCCGACTTCTTGCCCTAAACCATCATTTATATCGGAAAAGTGATTTACGTCGATAAGGGCTACGCTATAGTTTTCTCCGGCAAACAAATGAGGTTTATCGAGCATATTGATAAACTCATTGCGGTTTGGCAAACGGGTTAACCAGTCTCTGAACGCCGCATTTCTTAATTCATGGAAAAGATTAACGTTTTCGTATCCCACTGAAATACTGGATAGAAAAACCTCAAGCAAGTGCTTGTCTAGCTCACTAATCTCGTGGGTTTGTCGAACAAATACGGCAGCTTCAAAACCAGCGCGGCTGATATACAGCACAGAGCAACTGGGCTCAAAAATGTGCTTTTTAAGACGTAGGCACCGACTAATGTTTTCTTCAATTTCAAGGTTTCTAAGCGTGAACACAGGCTGGTTTATAAATTTCGCATACTCACCCGCAGCGCCAAGCACGTAAACCTCTTCGTCCTCTCGGTCTAGCAAAGAACCCGCTCTCGCGCATAATAAACCTTCGGAGTCTAAACCAATAAGCGAACTAATTTGGGTAACTACACCTTCGCAAAACTCTTTCACCGAATGTTCTTCAAACAAGTTGGCTGAAGAGGTGATTATTTTTTCTAAACCAGCACGGCTTTGACTAATCGTTACAATTTGCTGATAAGAGCGTAGTGAGGAAATGATAGTAGTTAGTAATTTGGCGCGAGTAAGTTCTGTTTTGGTTTTGTAGTCATTGATATCGTAAACTTTAATGACTTGCTCTTCAGGCGCGTAGCCGGGCTGGCCCGTACGTAAGATAATTCGAGGTTCAACTAACTTCATGTCCTCGCGGATGTATTTAACAACATCAAAACCCGCGTCATCAGTCTCCATAACGACATCAAGTAAAATTATGGCAATGCTGTTGCCATATTCGTGCAGCATTTCTTTGGCTTGTTTTGCTGAATAAGCGTGGATGAAGTTTAATTTGCGATCGTTTACGATGAGATCAGATAGCGCGAGACGCGTTACGGTGTGAATCTCTTCATCGTCATCGACAATAAGAATGTTCCAGTCTTTGCCCAATAAGGTTTGCTCTTCAACTGAACCATCATCATCTAAAAAAATTAATTCGTCGTTATCGTAATCCATTGCCGACATTACCGCTCATTTCCTCGATACAAACAAAACAAGAATGCGCTACTCATTGTATTAAGGCAACGATTACATTGATAAATGGGTTACGCAATGCAATAGTGCTCTCATGTTACATGCCATTTTACATTCGATCATTTAAGCATTTATGAAGATTACATCCCAGCACTTTTCCCCTGAGGTAAAAAAACCACAGGAAACGGAAGAGAAGACTGTAAAGGTGACAGCCCAATCGCCTGCGGCTGAAAAAGCGGCCAGCAACGCAGTGAAAACCGATGCTAGTCGCCAACGCATGCTTTCCTGGTTTGCCAGAGTGGGTATAAGCCCCTCTATGATGTCCCCTGATCCTAAAAAGCAAAAGCATGCACTAGAAAGAAGAAAACAAATATTAGAAACCCAAAAAGCGAGCAATCTTCAAGCTGTATTAAATATAGCATTAAATGTGACGATCAACGAACAAACTAGCGATAATCTTGATCCCGACTGGTTTTTCGCATTTAGTACCATGGCTGAGGAAATTTACAGCCCGCCCATGCAGGAATTATGGGGAAAGATTTTTGCCGTTGAGGTGGCTCGCCCGGGCAGTTTTTCCCTTCGTACATTGCAGCTATTAAAGACGTTAACGCACAGGGATGCACAAGTATTCAATAAGGCTGTCAATGTTGCGAGTAGAAGAAATAACGATGCGGTTCCGCGTATTCTTGTGGGGTATCACAAACGCAAAGGCTTGCTTTCACTATTGAGACGTCCTGTTCCTGAGCAAATTAACTTAGCCAACGTAGGGTTGAGTTACCCTGATTTGTTGTCTTTGCAAGAGATGAAGTTGATTTATACCAGCGAAATTGAAAGTGCCGAATACAATGAAGGTCAGCAAGTAACCTGGCGATGCGTAAATGAAAATATTTCATTAACCAGTAAAACGTCGGGGGTTGCTTTGGTGTATTACAAGTTCACTTCGGTTGGCAGTGAGCTGTATAAATTAGTGACTAAGTTGCCTAATGAAGCGTATTTAACCAGCATTAAGTCGGTGTTAGGCGAGGTATTTAACGTAAGTTAAATACCGTCACCAAACTCGTGCAATCCACACTCGCGTTTCAAACCAAAGAAGCGCGTGTCTTGCTCACTCATTCCTTCTTGGAGCGACTGCGTGGTATGCCAATCACCGATGGATACATACCCTTGCTCCCAAAGCGGATGATAAGACAAGTCGTTATCTTTCAGGTAGTAATGTAAGTCTTTGTTGCTCCAATCAATGATCGGGTAAAGTTTAAACTGCTGCCCTACTTTTTGTAGAACTGGAAGCTTTCCCCTGGTATCTGATTGGCTTCTACGCAAACCTGCAAACCACGTACCTGCTTTCAGGTCACGTAAGGCGCGCTGCATTGGCTCAACTTTGTTCATCTTATTGTATTTCTCAATACCTTCGATGCCTTGTTCCCAAAGTCTGCCAAAGCGCGCTTCCTGCCACGCAGAAGACATCTCTGCGCTGTACACATGCAAATTTAGATTGAGCTTTTCTACAAGCTCATCAATGAACTTATACGTCTCAGGAAAAAGATAACCTGTGTCGGTAAGCACAACAGGAATATCCGGTTGTGCTTGGGTAAGCATATGCAGCATAACCGCCGATTGTGCTCCAAAGCTTGAAGACACAATATGAGTATCAGGCAAGTTGTCCAGCGCCCAAGCTACTCGCTCCTGCGCTGTCATTTTCTCTAACGTTTCATTGATATCAGCAAGGGCTTCCTTACTGATATCAAGCGTTAGTGGTTGCTGCTTAATCGCTGTATTATTCGTCATAGAAATCCCGTGCGGAGTCTACTACTGGTTTTACAACACCAGCGCGAACAACATAATCACCAAAGGCTTCACCCGCTTCACGATCTTTGGCCCACTGGCCAAACAGTGAATCTAGTTCTGCCATGATTTCCTGTTCGCTTATGTTTTCTCGATACATACGTGGAATACGTGTACCTTCTCGGTTTCCACCCAAATGCAAATTGTATTTGCCTGGGCCCTTACCTACTAAGCCAACCTCAGACAACATCGCGCGACCACAGCCATTCGGGCAGCCTGTTACACGGAAGATTACGCTGTCTTCTTCCAATCCGTGTTTGGCAAGCAAACCTTCTAATTCCGTAACGGCATCTGGCAAGTAGCGCTCAGCTTCTGCCATGGCTAACGGACAGGTTGGCAATGCAACACAGGCCATTGAGTCAAGTCGCTGGTTAGAAATCGATGGCGCTATTAAGCCATGTTCGCGGGCTAATGCTTCAATTTTGTCTTTGTCTTGCGGCGCTACACCGGCAATAATCAAATTCTGGTTTGCCGTTAAGCGGAAATCACCTTTGTGGAGCTTCGCAATTTCGGCACAGCCTGTTTTTAGCGTTTTACCTGGGTAATCTAAAATACGGCCGTTCTCAATAAATACGGTCAGGTGATATTTACCGTCAATACCTTCAACCCAGCCAAAGCGATCGCCACGTCCCGTAAATTCATACGCACGGCTGTCTTGGAAAGTCACGCCTGCGCGTTTTTCAACTTCAGCCTTAAAGTTGTCTACCCCAACACGCTCTAACGTATATTTGGTTTTCGCGTTCTTACGATTAACACGGTTCCCCCAATCACGCTGAGTTGTTACAACCGCTGCGGCAACGTCTAGCGTGCTTTCAAGCGGAATAAATCCGAAATCAGAGGCTTTACGCGGGTACGTGCTCTTGTCGCCGTGAGTCATTGCAAGACCACCACCGACAAGTACGTTAAAGCCAACTAGCTGTCCATTTTCAGCAATCGCAACAAAGTTAAGATCATTCGCGTGAACATCTACATCGTTTTGCGGAGGAATCACCACCGTCGTTTTAAACTTACGCGGTAAATAGTTATCACCCAAAATAGGCTCTACAGGCTTTTCAGTCGTTTCGACTTTTTCACCGTCTAACCAAATTTCAGCATACGCGCGGGTTTTAGGTAGTAAGTGTTCACTTATCTTCTTCGCCCATTCAAATGCCTGAAGGTGAAGCTCAGATTCAACCGGATTTGACGTACATAGTACGTTTCGGTTTACGTCGCCTGCCGTAGCAATAGAGTCGATGCCTACCTTGTTTAGCATTTGGTGCATGGACTTAATCTTAGGCTTTAACACACCGTGAAACTGGAAAGTTTGACGGGTTGTTAAACGAATGCTGCCGTACATGGTGTGATCGGCTGCAAACTTATCAATCGCTAACCATTGGTCAGGCGTAATAACACCACCAGGTAAACGGGCACGCAACATCACATTGTGAAGCGGCTCAAGTTTCTGCTTTGCACGCTCAGCGCGAATATCACGATCGTCTTGTTGGTACATACCGTGAAAGCGAATAAGCTGGAAGTTATCAGCGGTGAAACCACCAGTAAGATTATCTTTAAGATCGGTAGTGATGGTGCCACGCAAATTATTACTTTCACGCTTTAAACGCTCGTTGTCAGCCAGTTTGCCCTCAACGATAAATGGTGATTTTTCGTTACTCATTAATAGACATCCTTCTGATAACGTTTCGCTTTACGTAACTCTACAACATAGGCTTTTGCATCGGCTTCAGATTTACCGCCGTGCTCTTGCACAATACTAATTAGGGCGTTCTCTACATCTTTCGCCATGTGCATTGCATCGCCACACACATAGAAGTGTGCGCCCTGCTCTAGCCATTCATACACCTCTTTACCGTTTTCTAGTAAACGGTGCTGAACATATACTTTTTCTTCTTGGTCACGAGAAAATGCCAGCGTAATTTTGTCTAGCAGGCCTTCTTTAACGTAGCCTTGCCATTCCACTTGATATAGAAAATCTTGCGTGAAATGTGGGTTGCCAAAGAACAACCAGTTTTTGCCTTCTGCGCCTTGTACGTCACGCTCTTGCATGAACGATCTAAACGGTGCAATACCCGTACCCGGACCGACCATGATCACTGGCGTATTTGGATCAGCGGGCAAACGGAAGTTATCGTTACTTTCTACGAACACTTCTACGTCGCCATTTTCTTCTAGATATTCACACAAAAAGCCAGATGCGCCGCCTTGATGACGATGTCCAAACGCTTCATAGTCAACGTGAGCTACGGTTAAATGTACTTCTTCTTCCACTTCGGCTTGGCTTGATGCTATCGAGTACAAGCGAGGCGTTAGCGGTCGCAAAGCATCTACAAGCTGTTGTTCAGACAACTTACCCGGATGGTCGCGCACAATATCAATAATTTGACGTTCGGCCATGTAGGTACGCAGCTGCGCTTTATCTTCCATCAATTTAGCCAATGATTCAGAGCCTGTCGCCTCTTGATATGACTTAATGAAATTAGGGTAACTTAAAGTTAATTCAAGCTTCGACGTTAATGCTTCGGTGAGTGACATGGTCGCGTCAGCCACAGACACTTCTGTATTGCCGTTTAGTGACAAGATACTAATAAGCTCTGACACTAGAGATGCTGCATTTTTAAACCATACACCAAGCGCATCACCTGGCTTATAGGTAATTCCGCTATCTTCAAGGCTTATTTCAATATGGCGTATATCTTTAACAGAATCACGACCTGTGATTTTTTGTGCGTCAATTAAGGTCGCTTTAAACGGCGCTTTTTTGGTGTAAGTTTGCGCTGCTACACCCTGCACTGCCGCGCCAGTTTGCGCCGCTACCGCTGCTTGCGGAGCTGCACTGAAATCGTCTTTTAGCGAGTCGATGAGCTTGCTCAGCCATGCTTCGGCTTCCGTTTCATAATCAACGTCGCAATCTAGTCTCTCAACAATGGCTTTGCCGCCAAGCTTACCTAAGCGTTCATCAAAGTCTTTACCCGTTTGGCAGAAAAACTCGTAACTACTGTCACCTAAACCCAAAACTGCATATTTGGTATTAGCAAGCTTCGGGGCTTTTTTGCCAGCCAAGAATTCATGTAGCTCAATAGCATCGTCTGGTGCATCACCTTCACCATGGGTACTAACAAATACCGCAACGTGAGTTTCTGCTTTCAAGTTACGTGGCTTGTAATCTGCCATGCTAACCAGCTTGCTATTAAAGCCCGCTTCTTCTGCTTTCGCTTGACACTGCGCTGCAACACCTTTGGCATTACCGGTTTGTGAACCGTACAAAATAGTAAGCGTTGGCGCGTCACCCGCTACTGCAGAAGTGCCTTGCATCATTGGTGCAACCGAACCACCTTGTGCAGCAGCCATGCCCGCAGCATAACCACTTACCCAAGTAAGTTGATCACGATTTAAGCCTGCAATGGCTTGCGTTATTGCATTCCACTGCTGTTCGTTTAATACCGCGCCTGGCGCTGAGTTCGAATTAGAATCTTGTGACATAGTCTTTTAGCCTTTTATCAATGGCGCTAAGGCTAACGGCTTTCTTCAAGAAGAGAAAAGAATAAATGAAACTTTTTTATTACTGAAAGTGCTAATGACTGTGCGAATAGGTAATAACACAATTGAATTTGGGCGAGAAGCAATAAAAAGGGCGAGGCTGCAATCGCAGCCCCGCCCTTTAAAATCCGTATTTGAGGCTTAGAAGTGAAGTTCTAGCCCTGCGAATACACCATCAAATTCCATGTCAGCGTACACATCATCAAGGTCTTCAATATCTACCGTTACATTTCTGTAACCCACCTGAAGCGTCATATCAACCGCTAAACTTTCAATAAACGAGTACTGAATTGCAGCTTGATAATCACTAAGCTCATGGTCGTCGAACGACAAATAGCTTCCTTCAAAGTATGCTGATAAACCTGTAAACGGTAAACCTAGCTGAACCTTTGAGTAAGCCATTGGAACAATACCAGAGAATTCTGCAGATCCGCTTGTGTCACTCGCTCTATCCACAACGAACAGTGCGCCGTCGATGTACTTCGCATTAACACCTAAGTCAAAGCTCACCAGATCGTTATCAAATAACTCGTAGTACAAAATGAAATCTGTAGCATCAAGCTCTACATCTGTATTAACCGTGGTGCTTTCAGTAAACAGTTCGCCGTCAAAAGTGAATTCAGACTGAAGCGTTGTGGTGCCCGAGTTATCTAATGTCGTGTGATTTACTTTTACATTAGGTAAAAACGGTACAGGATGCTCAAAGGCAATGTATAGCGCCGTATTGGTCTCATCATCAAAGTTAAAGTCAGCGGTGTTGTTGCTATCAGCAAAACCGCCCTGCGTGTCGGTTTGCCATACTTGGGCTCCAACATATACGCCTGCGATAGTGTCTGCATGAGATGAAACTGAAACTAATGCGCATCCCAATGCGGCAGCTATAAGACCCTTTTTCATTAATTATCCTTGATTAAGAAGTTCTGAAAGTTCAATTAAAGCAGCGTTTGCACGAGAAATATAGTTTGCCATTACCAAAGAATGGTTCGCTAACATGCCAAATCCACTACCATTTAAAATCATTGGACTGAATACCGACTGCTGTGTCGCTTCCAGTTCACGAATAATTTGCTGAAGACTAACCAATGCATTCTTATCTTCCAATACGTCGTAAAATTCAATTTCCACGGCTTTTAGAAAATGAAGTAAAGCCCACGTAGCACCGCGTGCCTCATAGAAATTATCGTCTAGTTTCCACCAACTCGTTTTAACTACACGCTGGCTGGCTACAGGAGAAGACTGCTTTGCATTCGAGTCACCCGCCAGATCAGTGTTCAATCTAGCCGATCCTACGCTGGCACTAAGTCTTTGTGAATAACTGCCCAACCGTTTTTCTACCTGTTTCAACCATTCGCGCAAGTTGTCTGCGCGAGTATAAAACTGACTGTCGGTGTTTCGGGTATTCGCTAGCTCGTCACGGTATTTTTTTAGAAGCTCTATACCGTCAGAGTAACTCGATTCAGAAGAAGGCAACGCCCAGCTTTTGTGATCCATATTAAACTTAGGGTGAGCTTTTGTAAGGTATGGATTTTCAATAGATTGGGATTGAGAGCGGCTGAAGTCTTTACGCATAGAGAGTGCAAGGTCTCGCACCATTTCCAGCGCACCGAATTCCCATGCGGGCATGTTATCTAAAAAGATGCCAGGAGGCGTAATGTCGTTAGAAAGATATCCACCAGGCTTATCAAGTAAGGTTTCCGACACATCAATCATGGTTGTTGTTAATGTGTAACCCGCAATATTAGTTGGATTCTCAACAGGCGAGTTTTGCTTTAAACGTTGTCTAACATCAAACGTGTCTGGGGATAGGCTCCAATACCATCCTATTAGCCAGAAAAGTAAAACTATCACTACAGCGACAATCGCTATCCGTTTTGAGTTTATAGATTGTCTCATATAACACCAACCTTCCTTTTAAATAACAAATAGCCGACGGAGGTCAGCTATTTGTAGTCTTAATACTATGTGAAAAATGCGAAACCTTTGTGACGGTCGTCTTTATATCACCATCTTTTACTACGTTAACACAACTTAAATAAAATTATGATGATTATACATTATGGTGCATATTTCGGTCATTTTGCTGCTTATAAGCGGCAGAGTTTCGATTTTTCAAAGCATATAGCGCTATCGCGATAAGTATAATTGGCCAAAATGCACTTACTCCCACCACTAATAATGCTAAAAATCCTGCGCCTAGCGCTAAAAGAATTGTGCCCATAACGCTTACAGCAACAACGAAACCAACGATAGCGAGGACTACGCCGACTAGCGATAACACTGCTACGTTTTCCCAAGGACTTAGCAATTCATCTGACATGATTAAGTGCATACCCAACCAGCTATCTACTAAGCTGCCTAAACAATTCACCAAAATAATGGCGATGACCAATGCAATCAGAAAGTTCTTCATTACACTAATCTCGGTAATAAGATAACGGCTGCAATATAAGCCACTAGCGTAATAGGCGTAGCGATGAACAAGCCTGCTACAGCTGCCGCTCTAACCCATACTGCATCTATATCAAAATAACGTGCAACTCCTGCACACACACCTGAAATGATTCCAGAATCAAGGTCTCTATAAATTCGTTTTTGTGATGGTACTTTCATCATCTTCTCCTAAAATGCTTACTTCGATATCTACAATGCGGGCTGCGGCTCTCAAGGTCGCCTACGCGACCTTCTTCTTCTTAAGTTCAGCCAATTCCTTTTCGATAGCTTCATCTGCTTCCATTGCATCGAACTCGGCCTGCAGTGACGTTGCTTCATTCGACTTTGTTAGGTCGTACGCATCAACTTGCGCTTCTAGATGATCAATGCGCTGCTCGTAACTCTCAAAGCGCATCATGGCATCATCAATTTTTCCTTCGTGATCAGCTTGCTTCACTTTTAAGCGTGTTTGCGCTGAATGCTTGCGTTGAACCAGCGTTTTTTGCTTGGCTTTTGCTTCGGCTAACTTACTGTTCAGACGCGCAGTATCGCCTTGGATTTTTTCGATACTTTCTGCAATATGCGCTTCTTGTTCTTCAAGAGAAGCTAGCTTTGCAACATACTTTTGTTTTTCGATTAGTGCGGCTTTAGCCAATGACTCTTTGTCATTATTCATTGCGATCTGTGCTTTGTGCTGCCACCCTTCCACTTCTTTGTTTGCTGATGCCATATGGCGTGCAAGGGTTTTCTGCTGAGCAATAAAGCGCGCTGCATCAGTGCGAACCTCAACTAAGGTTTCTTCCATTTCTTGAATAATCAAACGAATGATTTTTTCAGGATCTTCCGCTTTATCTAACATTGCGTTGATGTTTGCTTGAACAATATCGTTAATGCGCGAAAACATACCCATGATTATTTCTCCGTTAAAAGTAGTGTTGTGGTTTCCAGCACTTATTCTTAGTTACGCTGACCGCTGGTTACCGCTGACTGAGTTCTCCTCAACACTCTAACTATTACAATCACCGTGCCATTTATTTAAAGCACTGTTTTCAAAGAACTTTAATTTAATTCCGGAAATCACCAACTGTTCAACAAGCGACCAAATACAATTTTTTAGCGTATTTAACCAATAGATTTGTTAATTTGACCACCCCTGTTTTTTGCGTTTTTAATGTCTAAGTCACTGTGCTACACGCACAAAAAAAGCGCCTTTCGGCGCTTTTGCTATATACCAATATCGAATTAGTCGGCATCTTGTTCTGTAGAACTACCTTCAGACGGGGTAACAACAACTAAATCAGTCACGCTGACCTTACCACTTCCGCGCATTTCTTGTGGGCTTAGCTCAAAGTGATACGTTGCGTTTGCTACTGCTTGGTACACGTCAGCCTTAATTTCCTGTGATGTGGTAGCCACTGCGTTTGAAACCACATTAGTTAAAAACGTTTGAAGCACTGACTCTTCTGCATTTGCTACGCTGCTTGCCATGCTTGCTGTCAGTAAAGTTGCTGCGATTAGTGAAGTTTTCATAATTTCCCTCTGAAGTTAGTCAGTGCAACAACAAGCCGTTGTTGCGATACTTAGAGGATTGCGAGAGCTGTGCCAACTCCTTTAAAAACACTTAAAGCATTGATATATATAAATTTAAATAAAAAAGCTCGCGAGACAGCGAGCTTTTAAGAATTGAACAAATATTAAACTTTGGTCAAAATTACTAAATCGTTAGTCTTTTTGACTATTAAACGCGGCGACTTCCTTTTGTGCACTTTCTACAGCGTCTAGCGCATTTAGCAGCAGATTGGGATCTGGATTTTTTCCTGTTCCATTTTGGCTTAAGTATCTACGCCAAATACGTCCACCCGCTTGCCCTTGATAAAGACCCAAAATATGCCGAGCTGCATGCCAGGGTTTGAAATAGGGATCGTCTTGGCGTTCAATATACTGCTGCATTTTCAGCACAATTTCTCGGCGTGACATGCTCTGAGCTTCAGTATCTCCGAAAATCTCTTTATCTACGGTAGCCATAATGTAAGGATTAGCGTAAACCTCACGCCCTACCATAACGCCATCAACAAGTTCTAGCTGTTGCTGGGTTTCTTCTAGCGTTTTAACCCCACCATTTATGCTAATTGATAATTCAGGGCGAGCCTGTTTAAGTCTATGAACCCGCGGATAGTTTAACGGCGGAATTTCGCGATTTTCTTTTGGGCTCAATCCCTGTAGCCACGCTTTCCTTGCGTGAACAATAAAGGTATCGCATCCGGCATCTGCCACGGTATCGATGAAACGAGCGAAGTCTTCATCTTCGTCCATATCATCAATGCCAATACGGCACTTTACCGTAACGGGAATATCTACCGCAGCCTGCATGGCTTTGACACAACTTGCTACCACCTCTGGCTGGGCCATCAAGCAAGCACCGAAGCTACCGTTCTTAACTCGATCACTTGGACAACCTACGTTTATGTTAACTTCATCATAACCGCGCGCTTGTGATAGCTCAGCACACTTGGCCATGTCAGACGGATCGCTTCCGCCCAGTTGAACAGCAACAGGATGTTCCTCTTGGTTATAACCCAGATAGTCACCCTTGCCGTAAATGATCGCGCCTGTGGTTACCATTTCTGTATAGAGAAGTGTGTGCTTAGACATTAATCGTAAAAAGTAGCGACAATGGCGGTCTGTCCAATCCAGCATTGGAGCGACAGAGAATTTACGATTTAGCGGAGTGATAGACACGACAGGAACCTCAGACACAGTTATTACTTATATACCTCGCGTACGCGCGAGCGGCGTATAGTACCTATGTTCAATAAAAAAACAATGTCGCTTGCCATTATTTGATAGGCCTATTCCAGCCTTAAAAAACAGCTCAAATCGTAGAACGCATAAGTAAATCTTCATAGATTATTCAACTTACTGAAAAGATGGCGTTTTTTGTATAAGGATTTTTGTAGGTATTTGCCACTATTATGCTTTTAGCGTATTTCAAAGTTCACGATTAGCGGCTATTGTATAAAGTAATAACCATAATTAGTAGCACAGACAAAAATGTGATTGCAGCTCATTAGCGTGTTCAACGCAAAGAACTGCGCCTTCCGGAGACATTTTATGGCGGACAAGAAGCCGAAGGATCAGCAAGCGCAAGACGTAACTCAAACTGAAGGCGCGCCCAAACCAGCAGACGAACTTGCTCAACTTAGAGAAATTTTGTTTGGTCAAACAAACCGTGCATTCCGTGCAGATCTTTCTGCGTTGGAGTCACGGGTCAACGACAGCTTCTCTAAACTGAATACGCATCTTGATAATCAGTTCAACGATATACGTAAGCTTATTGACCAACAGATCACAGAATTATCGAATCAGTTGGCCAGTGCTAACGACAACCACAGTAACGTGCAAGAGCAACTTCAAAACACCACTGACAAATTGCAAAGTGAATTGGAGATAGCGGAAACTGCTGCAAAGAATGACAACGATGCATTGGAAGCTCATGTGGTTAAAGAACTAGAGTCGCTTGATAATTTATTTAGTAAGCGTCACCAAGAGCTGCTAGAGAAGCTTCAGCAGGTAACCAGTGAGCTTTCAGAAAGTAAAACCGATAGAAAAACGTTGGCAAACTTACTTTCGACTATGGCCACCAACCTCGCTACAGATCATTAATTAATGACTGAAAAAGTGCCGCCGTCGGAGCTATCTGACAACTCTCTAGACAAAGTCAGAGAGCTACTCATTGGAAGGGACGACAAGTTCGTTCAAGAAAAGTTGAATCGCGATGCAAAAGGCATCGTGACAAACGTCGTTTCTGAAGCGCTCTTTGAACGCGAAACAAAGGACGGCTCAGTTAACAAAGTACTTGTTCCTCTTGTAGAGAAGTCGCTTCACCGCTCTATAGAAGCTAATAGCGACAAGATTGTTGGTACACTTTATCCCTTGGTTGGCACGCTTGTAAGAAAGGCGGTATCTTCATTTCTTGTTGAGTTTGTCGAGCGCACTAACGCGCTTATCGAAAACAGCTTAAGTCCCAAAAGCGTATCTTGGCGATTCAAAGCTTGGCAGTCCGGAGTCAGGTATTCTGAATTTGTCGCATCTCAAATTTACCAATACCAAGTCCAACAGCTGCTGGTCATTCATCGAGAGACCGGCACGCTACTTCACAGCATTTCTTCAGATCCTGATAAAGAAAAAGACGCAGACTTAATTTCGTCAATGCTAGTGGCCATTAATGACTTTGTGGCAGATGCGTTTGGCGTTACCAGTACTGAGTCAGAAAACGAGCTCGGCGAGATAAAAACGGAAGACTTTACGCTGCTAATAAAAATTGGGCCACAAGCGCTGCTTGTTGCTGCGGTTACGGGCAGTATTCCTCCAGAGGTACGCGGAAAACTTCAACAGGCGTTGGAAGACTTTCATCAGTTCTATCAGCAACCGTTGCTCACTTATGAAGGTGACAATGCGCCCTTCGACGGTTGCGAAACCATTCTTTCAGACTGCTTAATAAGCGAAAGAAAAGAGGGTGAAGGAAAAAAATCAAACCGATTAATAGGTGCACTAGTGCTTCTGGTGATTTTTTTCGCACTTGCAGTGCTGTCTTTTATGCGTTTGTCGCTAAGCATCTTAAAAAGCGACTTGCACGAGCTTCCCCCTCCACCTGGCATCATAGTAACTGATACTTATGTTTCCAATGGGAATGTGCACGCTAAAGTCCTTCGCGACCCAGTCGCTACCAGCATCGAACAATGGTTTAGCGATAATAACATCGATGCAGAAAGAGTTACTGTTATTGAAGAACCCTTTGTTTCTTTAAAACCAAGTGTGGTTGAACGCAAACTTGAAAAGCTCGTGAGCGACTATCCACTCAGCGAATCAGAAAGCCTATTAATTAAAAAAGGTGATGACCATAGCTTTATTATTTCAGGAACCGTATTCACCCCAACCGCAATTAACTTTACTCAGCAAATAAACGCTATTCCTGGTATTTCGACAGTTAACGTTGATACCACCGCGCTAAACGTCAAAGCAGCCTATCAAATTGACAATGCTGAGCTCCAGAAGGCCGCATTGAACCGACTAGTTAATAAGGTTTCCTCACAAAATGTACTTTTTGCTACTAACCAAGAAGCGCTTTCTGAAGTACAGTTAGCAAAATTAGAACCTCTGGCAAACGACATAAAACAATTGTTAACCCTTGCTGACAAGACAAAAACTGTTGTCAGTATTGTTGTAATGGGTGCCAGTGATAATTCAGGCTCAAGCGCACGAAATCGCGCATTGAGTCAAAAACGAGCAGAGAATGTTGTGAATTCATTAATTTCACTTGGCGTAGAAAGTGATATTATTATACCTGTAAGCTTAGGAGAGCTACCATTGCAGAAAGCATCAATGGGGCGTTCAGTCATGTTAAACGTTTTAATATCCAGTGAGCAGCAGTAAGGAAGCTTTGCAGTGATACAGAAAAAAGTATGTATTTTAGGGCCCACTGGTGTTGGCAAAACAAGCCTGATAAAACAGTTCGTTGAAGGTATTTTCTCCGAAAAATACAAGACCACTATTGGCGTAAAAATAGACAAGAAACAAGTCAATAAAGACGGACGCGGCGTTCAGCTTCTACTTTGGGATTTAGAAGGTATCGACAGATACTGTGGCTTCAACCCTCGCTACCTTCGCGGCGCAAGCGCCTACATTATTGTAGTTGACCAAACTCGGTCTCAATCCTTGCTTGAAGGCATGGAAATTCTAGAACTCGCACGCGAACACTACCCCGATATCCCCGCATTTTTTGTTGTAAATAAAACCGATCTCCCCACAAGTTGGCACTGGAGTGAGGAAGAACTCAATTCTTACGCTCAAAAATTCGCTTCACTAACGAAGACCAGCGCAAAGACCGGCGAAAATGTAGAGAGTTTATTCAGTACAATTGCGTTTTGGTAGGAGATTGCCATGGATATTCATTTATTAAATGCATTGGGCATTACTAACTGCGCGCTATTTAGGTGTAACTCCGAAAGCGACATTGAATGCTTAACGCCAGAACTTCCATGGCTAGGAAATGTTGTTACGATTGACGAAAACAACAAACTGCAAAAGAAGCATATCCCCTCCATTTTTTTAGACGACTTTTTTCTCGATGCCGACGAAGTATGGAAAGGCGAAACGTCATTTACGCTTTCATCTGGCTTTTGGACGGAGCACAATGAGAGCCAAGTACTTCGCTTAGAAGCATTGGCAATTAATAGCGAATCGGGTTCTCGCTATCTGGTCGTTAAAAACGTAGAAGAGCAATTTGACGAAAAACGTAAAACGCTGCAAGCCGCGCGGGAATTATTGCTAAGCCATCACGAAATTGTAGGTCAGCATGAGTATATTAGGCACAAATTAAATGGTGTTTTACGCAAGAACACCCGACTTCAAAAGCTCGTTCCGCCCATTCAGCAAGCTATTCACAACCTGGAAACCGGCGTTGTCATTTTAGACGACAAAGGCGGATTGATATTGGACAACAAAGCGTCTCATAGATTGCTGCTGTGTAATAGCACAACGCCAAGCTCTATTCGCGTCAACGAGCTTCTTACTGATATTGATGCGCCGGCAACGTTTCTTCCCGCACTGGTGCAGCGAAAAGCCCCCTGGCAAGGGGAGCTTTATTGGCAACCTGTTGACGATTATGGTGTGTGGCTTCAGGTTACCATTCACCCTGTATTACAAGGGGATGAGTTAACCCATTGGGTTTACCTACTTACCGATATTACCCATATCCACAATAAAGAAGAGAGCGTATTGACTGCCAGTGGAATGGACTCGTTAACAAAGGTAGCCAATCGCAATTTGTTTACCGATACAGTAAGAAGACTGGTTCAGGAAGAAATCGCATTCAAGTTGTTCATCATAGATATATGCGACTTTAAAAAGATAAATGAATCACTTAGCTATCAGTCGGGTGACGAGATCCTTAAATCGTTCGCACTGCGACTGCAAACCTTTGTCGGCAACAGCGGGTTTATAGCGAGAATAGGCAGTAATGAGTTTGCATTGGTGAAACGTGAAGATACCTTTAACGAACTTACCAGTGCTGAGTATATTGAACAGCTAGTCAAAAAGCTCACTCAAACCTATACCGTTCTCAATGGCAGCGAGCCGAACTTAGGCATTAATATTGGCGAGGCAAACTTCCCCCCGACACTGCCCGTCAACCGAATCACTTCTTCAATGTGCTGACATCGCCTTGCAGGCCGCTAAATACCAAGGTCGCAATGTGGTACTTACCTACAGTGAAGAACTGCACAAACAACATCATGCAATTAGCGAGCTTGAGAGTCAGCTACGTTCTGCCATCGAAAACAATGAACTCAAACTCTTTTTGCAGCCTATTGTCGATTTAGAGACTGGCAAAATTGTTAAATGCGAGGCATTGGCAAGATGGATAACGCCGGAAGGTAAGTTTATTTCCCCAGAAGTGTTCATTCCTCTTGCTGAAAAAAGTGAACTCATTTTCCCTTTCGGCGAGTGGCTTATCAATGAAGCTTGTGATGCTATAGAAGCGTTAAAGGCTTCTAATTTAGACATTAGGTTGGCCATTAATATCTCTGGCCGCCAAGTGTCAGATTTAGCACTACTAAACCAAATTAAAAACGCATTGGAAGATCACCAACTCCCCGGCTCAAACTTATCTATCGAGTTAACCGAAAGCGTGTTTGTGGAAAGCTTGGATACCGTTTCAGTATTACTCAACGAGCTTCGAGCAATGGGGATCACCGTGTCGATTGACGATTTCGGTACAGGTTTTAGTTCACTGGTGTATCTGAAGAAACTGCCTATCGATGAGCTTAAGATTGACCGTTCCTTTGTCAGTGAACTTGAGAAAAACACCGACGACCAAGCTATCGTTCAGGCTATTCTTGGACTGGCGAGCAACTTAAACATTAAGATTATTGCAGAAGGTATTGAAACCCAACAGCAGCAACAGTTTTTGCAAAATCATCGGTGTGCTTATGGTCAGGGTTACTTATATCAGCGCCCCGTTGCCATACCTGAATTTATAACTTTAGCGCAAAAGCTAAAGTAAGCTTAAGCAAAGCTTCATCAGCCATAAACAAAAAAGCCGGAGTACGATCCGGCTTTTTTACAGCTTGTATTTTACGCTTAAATTAGCCCCATATGTCCTGCATGGAACTCCAAGTGCTCTTCAATAAATGATGCAATAAAGAAGTAACTATGATCGTAACCTTCATGCATGTTAAGCGTAAGTTGCGTATCTGACTGTTGCGCAGCATGAACAAGTGACTGAGGTTTCAGCTGCTCGTGCAAGAACTCATCTTTTGTCCCTTGCTCTACTAGCAGAGGTACACTGTGTGTTTTGCTTGCTAATAGCAACGAGGCGTCGTAATCCTGCCATGCTGCCTTGTCGTCGCCTAAGTATCGACCTAAGGCTTTCTCGCCCCACGGACAATCTGAAGGATTTGAGATAGGGCTAAAGGCCGATACCGATACAAACTTATTAGGATTACGCATGCCAATAACTAAAGCACCGTGTCCGCCCATTGAGTGGCCGCTAATAGCGCGCTCTTTGGTTACAGGGAACTCGCTTTCAATAAGCGCAGGTAGCTCGTTCACAATATAGCTATACATTTTGTAATGCTTATCCCACGGCGCCTGCGTAGCGTCAACGTAGAAGCCTGCCCCAAGGCCAAAGTCATAAGATCCTTCTTCGTCATCTGGAACGTTCTCGCCACGGGGAGATGTATCGGGCGCTACAATAGCCATACCTAATTCCGCCGCTAGCTTCATTGCACCGGCTTTTTGCATAAAGTTCTGGTCGGTACATGTCAGCCCTGACAGCCAGTAAAGCACGGGCACTGGCTTTTCTTTCGAGGCGAAAGGGGGAAGAAAAATTGCGAAGGTCATATCGCATTGTGTTGTTTCAGCTTTATGGGTATAGCGTAAATGCCGTCCCCCGAATGCTCTATTTTCGCCAATAAGCTCCATTTCAGCTCCTTAAATACGTAAATTTGCACCTTTATTGTGGAATCAGTAAAGGCTCTATCGGATTTTAGATCAAGTTCGTTTACACTAAGCGCCTAATTTTTGAGGTAAGTACAATGGTAAAAGCACTGTTGCATCATATTGTTGGCACTATTTCGGTCATCTGCTATTTCGTCAATACGGTAGTGTGGTCAACGCCTATTTTTATTTTGGCTATTTTTAAACTTATACCTATTGCGCCGTGGCGACGATTCATTTCTTATTTACTCGACGCATGCGCGACTGCGTGGATCGGCGTTAATAACCTGAATCAGCGCATCAGCGGACGCACCAAATGGCAAGTAAACGGACTAGAAAAACTCACTCGAGATGATTGGTATCTCGTTGTTGCTAATCATCAATCTTGGGTCGATATCTTAGTTCTTCAACGTGTATTTAACCGAAGAATCCCATTTTTGAAATTTTTCCTCAAAAAAGAGCTTATCTATGTTCCCATTTTAGGTCTGGCTTGGTGGGCACTCGATTTTCCATTTATGCGCCGGTATTCCAAATCATTTTTGGCTAAAAACCCGCATTTGAAAGGAAAGGATATGGAAACCACGCGTCAAGCGTGTGAGAAATTTAGGAATAAGCCTGTAAGTATTATGAATTTTGTTGAAGGCACCCGCTTTACGCAAGCCAAGCACGACAAGCAGGCCTCGCCTTTCACTCATTTACTTAAGCCTAAAGCAGGCGGCATTGCATTCGTTTTATCTGCGATGGGCGATCATTTGCATAAGCTTATTGATGTCACAATTGATTATCCGAACGGCGTACCGTCTTTCTGGGACTTCGTTAGTGGTAAGGTTCGTGATATTCGTGTGAATATCAACGTAATGCCCATCAAAGACATTATGGAAAACGGCATTTTCAGCGACAATTATTTTGATGATCCGCAAGTTCGAGCCCGTTTTCAGACGTGGTTGAATGAACGCTGGCATGCCAAAGATCAACTTTTAGATTCACTAAACGCAACACAGAAACCATTATGATTCGCGCAGTACTCGCTCCTTTTATTTTCGTATTACATACTTCACTACAAATCCTCAATCTTGCGTTGTGGGGAGGCTTAATTATCTTACTGGGTTTGGTAAAACTTATTATGCCTAACGGAAAGATAAGAACGGCATGGAATAAAGTGATGCACGGGCTAATGTTTAGCTTCGGACGGGTCAGCGTTCTCATGATACGCTTGTTTAACCGCGTCGATATTGAGTGTTCGGTACACGGCGAGCTGTCAAAAGACCGTTGGTATCTGATTATTGCCAATCATTTAAGCTACCTCGACATTATTCTGCTCATCGAATTCGCAACGAACCGCATTCCTGCACCCAAATTTTTCCTTAAGAAAGAGCTTATTTGGCTGCCATTTGTCGGACTGGGTGCCTGGGCACTTGATATGCCGTTTATGCACAGATACACCCGTGCGTATTTAGAAAAGCACCCAGAGAAAAAAGGAAAGGATCTCGAAACCACCAAAGCGTATTGTGAGAAGTTTAGAACGGTGCCCACAACGGTCATTAACTTTGTAGAGGGAACTCGATTTACTTCATTGAAGCATCTGTCAAAGCAAAGTCCCTATAAAAACCTCCTGCCTCCCAAAGCCGGCGGCGTTTCCTTTACGCTCTCAGCTATGGGCGAATTATTTACCAACGTGTTAGATATCTCGCTGCTTTACCCGGAAAATAAGCGTCACCCTATGATGGCAATGCTTAGCGGTCAGATGACAAAAATCGTGATCGATGTGAACGTTACGCCGGTACCTGAATTACAACAGCATTCAGAACGCACTGAGTCTGAGTTTCGTCTTTATTTCCAAAACTGGTTGAACGGTCTATGGGAAAATAAAGACAACCGTATAAAGAAAATGTTGGAGTCGTAATTAATGGAAGTCAGTGCTTCAGTACGCGATAACTTTATTCACATAGTTAATGATATTTTCCCGAATCTTACTACTGAAGATCCGCTGTATAACGTCATCGCACTAAGTAGTATTTTAGTGGTGTCGGCGGTAATCTATATTATCGCAAGGCTATTGGTGCGCCCCCAGATAGCCAGTTGGGTATACAAATCCAATAACCTTTGGGACAACGCCTTGCAGCAGCACGGATTTTTCCGTCGCTTAATGCACCTGTTTCCTGCCCTGTTTATTTACTTAACCACACCGGTACTTATTAGCGATGAAGCCGTGATGCACGGTATGGTGATAAAGAGCGCTCAGCTATACATGTTATATAGCGGCCTTCTTGCCTTATATGCCATGTTGAGCACAGTGGAAGACGTTTATAACGCCTCAGCGCTTGCTAAACGCGCACCTATCACTGGCTTTATTCAAGTTACCAAATTGGCATTTGCTATTGTCACCATACTATTAAGTATCTCTTTAATTGTAGACAGAAGCCCGCTACTTATTGTGTCTGGCTTAACCGCCATTGCCGCTGTTTTACTATTGATATTCAGAGACACCATTCTGGGCTTTGTTGCCGGCATTCAAATAGCCGCTAACCGCATGTTTAATACGGGCGACTGGATTGCCATGCCTAAGTATGAAGTAGATGGTGAAATACTCGAGATAGGCCTTACCAACGTCAAAGTACAGAACTGGGATAAAACCATTTCTACGCTGCCGACTTACAGCCTTACTACAGAAGCAGTTAAGAACTGGCGCGGTATGCAAGAGTCTGGCGGACGCAGAATTAAGCGCGCCATTTATATTGATGTGCACTCTATTAAGCTTTGTGACAACGATATGCTAGAGCGCTTTTCGAAAATTCGCTATATCAACGAATATATCGATAAGAAGAAAAATGAGCTCCGGGCTTATCACCGAGATTACTCCATTGATGAGTCGGATCTGCTAAACAGCCGTCGCCTTACCAACATCGGCACTTTTAGAGCTTATTTAGAGGCATACTTGCGCAAGCACCCAGATATAAACCAAGAACTAACCCTAATGGTTAGGCAGCTACCGCCTAATGAGCTTGGTTTACCTTTAGAAATTTACTGCTTCAGTGCACAAAAGGAATGGGTGAGGTACGAAAAAGTACAGGCGGATATTTTCGACCACGTTATGGCTATGCTGGATTTGTTCGATTTACGCGCTTATCAACGTGATGGACATTTGTCGCTGCTTGCCCATCGCGAACAAAGCGCTTATAGAAACAGTCCCGAAAGCGACAATGCGCCTGAGGATGCTCTGGAGAAGAGCGAACCTAATCGATAAGGCAGTGATGAATAAAGACTTGTTCAAGACGAAAAAAAACCGGCTGAGATAGCCGGTTTTTTTAATGCTTATCGCTTAAGCCAATGCGTAGGCCATCAGTAAGCAAAGTACTAAACCAGTAACGCCAAAAAAACCGTACTCGATTTTTTCCTGCATACCTTCAGCACCTGCTTTAGCAGTCATAAAGCCCATAACGATGCTGCTTAGCCCTAGCGTAAAGGCAATTAGCGCAACACCAAACATAATTGCATTAATCCAATCAGCCATTGTGATAACCCCTTAAAAATATTGGCGGTATTATGCACCAATAAATAAGATTTAACCATGCTTGGATTGGCTTAAATGTACCGCTATTGGTATTAATTGATCTTAGTCAAAACTACTAATTAGTTGGTAATCTCACTAAATAGTGTATTTAGCAGAGCATAAAGAAATCATCAAATATCACTAACTATTTGAAAGATATATACTTTAAATATTGGCAAGGCCATTGCTCTACCTTAGGTATAACAGCGAGTATCGTTAGCGTCTATCTGACAGTGACACTACAACGCATTGCAGTTTGCTTCGAGCACTTTCGTTAACGCGTCACACGTAAATTAAGGAATGAACAATGTCTAAGAAACTATTACTTTCAGTTGCCCTTACCAGTACTTTAATGAGCGGCCACGCATTGGCGCATGACAGCAGCTTTCAAAACAACAGTTGTGACATGGAGCTTGATGGTCATATTCAATATTACCAAGGTGATCTAACGGTACAGATGGACAATGGCTCAGTGATGACGATTGACTCCCATCACAATATGACCATTAACGGCGAACCAGTATCGCTTGACAGCGAACAACAGCGCTGGGTAAGTGAATATTACAACAACATTGATATCGCCATCCCTATGACCTTGAATATCGCCAGTGAAGGGCTGCAAATTGCCAACGTGGCAGTAACTGAAGTATTTACTGAACTGTTAGGCGGCGATCAAATGGGTGACGATTTTCGTGAACTGTTCGACTCACTTGAAACCAAACTAAACACTTCATTCTATGATGACGCAGGGAATATTCGCGTTGATTCAACTAAATTCGATGAGCCAGGTTGGTTTGACGAAAGCTGGGAGCAAGAATTCGAAGCGCAAATTGAGTCTTTAATCAGTGAGTCTATGGGTAGAATACTTATTGCCGTAGGAACACAAATGTTGTGGGAAGGCGGTGATATGTCTGAGTTTGAGCAAAAGATGGAGCGCTGGGGTGAAGATTTAGAATATCGCTTAGAAAGCCAAGCGGCTGCGCTAGAAGAAAAAGGCGATGCATTGTGTAAGGTACTGAAGAAAGCGGATTATGCCGAAGGCAAAATGCAGGCATCCATATCTGGGCTAGATGACTTGAACCTGCTAGATCTTGATCAAGACAACCACCATGACCACAACGACGAAATGAAAATGTAGTTGGAGCATTTAGCGAACTAAACGCGCAAAACGAAACGACTTGCAACGCTAACCACTCACCTTAGAAAACCGACTTTAACCCAGTCGGTTTTTCATTTTTACAGTTAACGACAACCGCCCTCCAATTAATGTACTCTTAAGCCCTAAACAAAGGGGTATTTAATCGATGACTCAAAATGTAGTAATTAGTGGCTACGGCTGGTTAGCCAGCTATGTGGGCAAAGCACTTTCAGGCAAGGTCAATATTGTTGGCACCACTCGAAGCCAACAGAAACGTCTCGCGTTAAAAGACCAAGGTATCACCGCAATTGAATATGCCCTGGGCGAAGATACATCAGCGCTTTGTAACCATTTGCCAAACGCTACCTTGTTGCTAAATATTCCCCCTGGCAGGAGAAACACAGATCTCGCGTCATACACCAACAATATGCTGCAGTTGATAGACGCAGCCATCAGCGTAAAGGTAGCGCATATCGTGTTTATCAGCACCACGTCGGTTTACGGCGATGCAACAAATGAGGTAGTGTCCGAAGTCAGCACTACACAGCCGCAAACAGCCTCGGCCAAAGCCCACGTGACTATTGAAGACTATTTATTGTCTAAACGAGGTCAGGTTGATATCAGTATTGTTCGCCTAGCCGGTTTAGTAGGCCCAGACCGTCACCCCGCCCGCTCGTTAAGTGGAAAACAGTTAGATGCAGGAAATAAGCGAATAAACCTTGTACATGTGTACGACATTGTATCTGCGCTGACGACCATCATTTGTGGCAAGCCGCTTAACGATGTTATTCACCTTTGCAGCTTGTCTCATCCTAAGCGCGGTATTTATTACGTGGATGCAGCGAAGGCGATGGATATTGATGCTCCTCGCTTTTCTGATACTGAAGCAGAACCTGCTGGCAAAGTGATTGACGCCGAACAAAGCTGGGCAAGGCTAAATATTACACCAGAGTATAGCGACCCCTATCGCATGTTTTAGGCTTTACACTTAGTGAAAATACATACTCTGACACAAACAAAAACGGCAAGCTTTAGGCTTGCCGTTTTTAAGTTGAGCTCACTGCTAGCTCACGTCATTTCTTGTAAAACCTGACTATCCGAATAGGCTCAACCCGAAGTATTTTACAGCTACCGTGTTTACAAAAATCACGAGTAAAATAAGCGGAATAAAGGTTTTCAGCGAAATATCCACGTACTTTTCAAACCAGCTGCCTTTGTAACCACTGCTGCCCTCTTCCAAAGAAGCATTGAAGTTTGCACTCTTCCAACGATAAATAACAAACAAACAAATTAGCAAGCCGTTTAAAGGCAAAATCGTGTCGTAGAACACATCGTAAATGACATCAAACAGTGATTTATCTGCGCCAGCGTAGTGCATAAACGACGTAAGCATATCAACTTTACCGAATGACAACGCACTTAGGATGGCTAGCAAAATCATAATGCTTCCTAGCGACCCAAGCGCCCATTTACGGCTTACACCTTTTTCATCCATAAGCGCCGCAACAGGTACTTCAAAAATAGACACTAGCGACGTAATTGCCGCAAAGAACACTAATAAGAAGAACAAGCTAGCGACAATCGATGCGCCCATATATCCAATCGAGTCTTGTAACGCTAGAAAGATACTAGGCAGGTAAGTAAAAATCATGCCCACTGACGATTCACTTAAATCATCAGGGTTAATGTCTGGGTTAAAAGAGAAGATGGCTGGAAGGATCATCAAACCCGCAGTGAACGCCACGGCTGTATCCGTTAACGCCACCAGCTTTGCAGCGCTCGGTACATCTGCACGCTTATCAATGTAGCTACCATAGGTTATAAGAATACCCATGCCCAACGATAGAGAGAAAAAGGCCTGCGATAGCGCACCATTCACCACTTCAGCAGTAATTTTTGAAAACTCAGGAACGATGTAGAACTCAACGCCAGCCATCGCATTTTCGCGGGTTAATACGAAGATAACGAGACCGATTAGCATCACGAATAGCGCAGGCATGAGCAGCTTTGCCGCTTTTTCTATCCCTTCTTTTACACCGCCTTGAAGGATGAGGTAGACCACACCAACAACGGCCGCCATATATAAAAATATGGCTTCTGAGTTAATAAACAGCCCAAAGGTTTCTGGGTTAGCTAACTTGTCTAGATTTCCGCTTACTGCTTCGAACAAATAGCCGAAAAGCCACACGGTAATAACCATGTAGAAAACGGCAATCATGAATGGCGTAGCAATAGCTAGCCACCCCGCGACTTTCCATTTCTTTTCATTACCGCTTATATCACTGTATGCACCAAGCGGGTCTTTTTTAGCATGGCGACCAACTGACATTTCCGCCAGCATTACCGGTAAACAAATGGCAAAAACGAAAATAGCGTACATTAAAAGAAATGCACCACCGCCATTTTTAGCTGCACCGACAGGAAACCCTACCAAATTACCTATGCCTACCGCAGAACCTGCAGCAGCCAAAATAAAACCTATGCGCGATCCGAACTGTTCTCTGGCCCCGCTCATATCCCTTCCTCTTGTTGAGTTATTGTTATAGCAGTTCGCCGTATCATGCCTTGTGATGCACAAAAACGTCGTGTGCTCACAATTTATGCTGGTTGTCGGTACTTACTATTCGTAAGAATCAAGCCGAGCGAACTGGTATTATTTATTATCAGGATGGCGTTTGTTGTTATGACTCACGTGTGGCGTCAACGCGTTGTATTGCTACCTCTATGGGCTTATCAATACGCTGCACCATTCCCAAAAATAGCATGGTAACAGCAGTGAAATAAAAAGTCTTGATGTTGGACTTGCTGAAATGATGTTAGACCGTATCACCAAGTTACCACTTCGCCATTCCAGTCGATAAAATGACAAGCTTGGTCTCGATTAAGCGCCGAAAGGTGGTGAATGAGCTGTTTAGCGGTAAACTCAGGCGTGAACAGTTTCTTGGCGGCGACGTTCTTTTGAAAAGGCTTAGAAAGCCCCGTATCAACCGTCCCAGGGTGATAACAAACAAGCATCACGTCTTTCAATCTGCGCTTGTATTCTACCGACGCCGTTTTAACCAACATGTTGAGCGCCGCTTTCGACGCGCGGTAGCCGTACCACCCGCCAAGTCCATTATCTGAAATACTCCCTACTCTCGCGCTTAAGCAAACAAGGGTTGAGCCTTCTTTACTCATAATATTCACCAAATGCTTGAGCCACATTGCGGGAATAATGCTGTTAGTCGAAAAATAAGCCGCTAAGGCCTGCTCGCTGACATCTTCCAAACGTTTCTCAGGATGAATGCCATCGCTTTCGCGGTGTAGAAAGCCTGTTGTGATAATTACCGTAGTTAACACAACCTGCTGTTCAGCCAGCTGTTCAACAAATTCGCTAATGTGCCTATCGTCCTGTTCGGCCAGCTGATGATAGGTAACATCCCCAGAATGATTAGTGTCAGCTAAAGGGGCGCGACTAACCGCAAACACCCTAGCACCTTCACTGCTATATTGCTCAATAAGCGCAGACGCAATGCCGCCCGACGCGCCCACTATGAGTACGTTATTTTTCACTGGCTTCTCCTGGTATGCAGCGATCGCACTGGCGTTTTTTACCTGTTAACAGGTATGAAATGGTGTATCTATGCTTTGCGAATACATTGTAGAAAGCATCGGCCACATGACGAATAACAGGCCAGCGAAGCGGTGCATATAGCCAACCCATGCCCACGGCTTTCCATGCTTCATGAGTGACATCAAGGCCAGTTATCAACGTCCCGTCTTCACGAAGTCCGTGAATTCTTGCATTAAGTGCATGCCAATCCATGGTTGGATAACGGTTCGAAAAATCGGGGGCCTGAATATCTACCAATGTTAATTTGTTGTGCTTGTCTCTTTTTCTTAAATGACGCATTTCAGCGATACACAACGGACAATACCCGTCATAGAAAATAATCACGACTGAATACCTCTGCCAAATTTTGAACACGTTTATACGCATTCTTACCAGTTGCAAACTGCTTGAAAGAAAGCAGCTAACTTCACATGTTAAAACCTTTCACTTAGCTCGCACATTATTCTTATTTAATATTCGTTTATACGATAAAAAAACACGCTTGGATGACTTGTGTTGTGACCTACCCGCACCCACACTACAGACAAAGATTAAGAGAGGTTTTTACTATGGCAAATTTACAAGTCGCCACGTTGGCAGGCGGATGCTTTTGGTGTATCGAATCAGCGTTTAATAGCGTTGAAGGCGTGGAAAAAGCAATTTCTGGCTATGCTGGAGGCGAAAAGGCCGATCCAACCTATGAAGAGGTATGCAAAGGAAATACTGGCCATGCTGAAGTGGTACAAGTGACGTTTGATGCCGACAGCATTAGCTACCGAGAGATACTAGAAATTTTCTTTGCGCTGCATAACCCTACACAGCTTAACAGACAGGGCAATGATGTAGGCACACAGTATCGCAGCGCGGTTTTCTATCACGACGATACACAAAAAGCTGAAGCAGAAAAAATTATCGCAGAAATCACAGAAGAAGAGATTTGGCCCGATCCCGTAGTGACTGAAATAGTAGCAGTAAATAACTACTACGACGCCGAAGACTACCACCAAGATTACTTCAAAAATAATCCACAAAACCAATATTGCTCTATGGTGGTGGCGCCTAAACTTGCGAAGTTCAAAAAAACCTTCGCTTCTCGACTTCGCAGCGACGCATAAATAAAACAGCGATATTAAGCGCGCTATCAATAGCGTTAGCCAACAATAAAAAGGGTTGCTTAAAAGCAACCCTTTTGTTTTTCAATCTATTCGTTTTCTTATTATTCAAACCAAACGCTGTTAATTTCTAGTGGAAATAATAAAGGCGCTAAGTCTTCATAACGCTTCTTATGCGCTTCACACGTCGCGTTTTTAAGGTAGTTTTTCTCCCAAGGATCGTTAATGATCCACAATGTATTTTCAATGTTCACTAATCCTTCCATCGACGAATTATCCATTGTGTACTGTTCGCAACTCTGATCGCCGGCAACGTCGAAAGTAATAGGGATACGCTTTGTTGGCTTACTGCCACTCACATCAATTACCCACAGTTCATTGTCGTTTCTTGCTGCGCCAAACAAATAGGATGCGCCCGTTGAATGAGTATATAACGCCAGTCCATTGATAGGGTGATTACCTGAAGTAAACGAAGGAAGTTGAAGGTTAGGCTCGCTCACTGTGGCAAAATCATTCGACGAGAAAAAGTCTTCATCAACAGCCAATGTAAAAATTCTTGGCTGTCCTGCTTTATCTTTCTCTAGCGCCAGATATAACGTGCCGTCTTCAGCCATCGTCAACCCTTCAATGCCGTCGTTAGGAAAATTACCTACTTCAAAATCGTTGGGAAACTGAAGAGGTCGCACATCCGACATTTCAACCGAGCCATTATCTTTTCGTGTCAATTTTACCAACAAGGTAGGGTAATCTGTTGACCCTGTTTCCTCGTATTTGGTTTCACAGCGAGGGCTTAATGCGCCGGTACGGGTAGCATCTTCGGTAACCGTATAAATTACGTTAGTATCTCTGGGGTCTACGGCTAGCGCTTCTAAATCAGGCTGCTCACTCAAATAGCTATAAAAACAGCTTCGGCGCACGGTGTTGGAAAATGAAAAGCGTTCGCTCGATGCGCTCAGCGTTGCGGTATCTGGTGAAATGCTATGAAGTTTCAACTGTTGAGTGGTATCAGCGCTAGCATCTGCGATAGTGACAAGTTGACCGTCTAGCACCACTAACCCTGAGGTTTGAGGATCAAACATAACGTTGCCTTTTTCATCAAGGATCCATTTACCCACAGTGACTTCTGTTAAGTCTTGAGGTTCAGGAGTAATAACAACGTCTTTCGGCTCGCTACAGGCGCTTATCAGTAAAGTGGTTAGCACAGCACTGGTTAAATATTTTAGCATAGTGTGAAGTCCTCTCTCCGTTTATTAAGACGAGAGCAAAAGGTAAAACTGAAAAAATTGTAAGGGAGTATATCGAGCATACCGTTTATTCACAAAAAAGAGTAAGGTTATGCGATAGACATCAGGTTTGCTGAGTACATATATGATTTGGCAACGTTAAATAGTCGTGCTGTCATCATGTTTTCGATTAATGTGCAGCATATTTAGTTAACACGCTTACGTGTATTAATATTGACGAAAATTAAAGGAGAGCGTCATTTCTACGCAGCACTTGCCCCAAGTTATTGCAGGTCCGATAGTAAGAAAGGTGACATCTACAGAATGTCATATTTGGGTAGTAACCAGTAACGCCGATTCACCTGCTCTAAATCTATCTGCAAATGAAGTCGTCGTCAGCGGCAATTGTCAACGCGAAACCATACGCGTAGGTAAGTACGCATTTATACACTTGCTCTCTTTCACTTCGTCAGAGCCCTTCGAAGATACTGCGCGGATAGGTTACTCGCTATCTTTTAGCGACGATGCTCAGCAGGCTTCATGGGAAAATGAACAACGCGGGCTTCTTTACGATGGGCAGCCTTCCTTATGTTTCCACTACACCGAGACTCCCGAGACCATACTGCACGGCTCATGCCGTAAGCCTCACTTTCACAGTGATGATGCCCTAGCACAAGTAGATGTACTCCATAAAAATGCGTTCAAAAAGCAAAATGATTTTCCCGATCTCCTGTTGATGACGGGCGATCAAATTTACGCTGATGATGTCGCAGGTCCTATGCTTAAAGCCATACACAGCGTGATTGACCGTTTAGGTCTTTATCATGAAGCACTGGAAGGGGCAGTAGTAACCAACACTAATGAACTTGCCACACATGAACATGGGTATTACGAACGAGAGCAGCTTCTGCCACAAATTGCGACCAATACGGTACTGTCTTCAATATTCTTTGGTGCTAAGAAGAAACCGGTATTCACATCAGTAAACGCGCAAAACCATTTGATTGGCAGTGCGGAGATCATCGCTATGTATTTACTGGTGTGGTCCGACACGCTTTGGGCTGATATCAATATAGATAAAGATGGGATCCCCCCAAAATACCACGCTATTTTCGACAAAGAACACGAGGCGCTTAACGGCTTTGTAAAACAGCTACCGCAGGTACGTAGGGCTCTGGCACATATTCCTACCTATATGATCTTTGACGATCACGATGTTACCGACGATTGGAACTTAACCCGGGGCTGGGAACAAGAAGTCTATGGAAACCCTCTATCAAAACGCATGATCGGCAATGCGCTTATCGGCTACTTGCTTTGCCAAGGATGGGGAAATGCGCCAAAAAAAGTAGCGCCATTAATTGCTAAAGTACAAGAATCAATGGGAGAAAGCGGTTTAAACTCGCACGATGAAGTCATTGATGATCTTTTGGATTTTGATCAGTGGCATTACCGTTTAGATACCACACCACCTATTGAGGTTTTAGACACCCGCACGCAGCGTTGGCGCAGTGAATCTAATATGAATAAGCCCTCGGGGCTAATGGACTGGGAAGCACTGTGTGATTTTCAGCATTCCATAATCGGCAAAGAATCTGTCATCGTTGTCTCTGCCGCTCCCATTTATGGCGTAAAGGTTATCGAAGCCATTCAAAAGGTGTTTACGTTTTTTGGCAAGGCGCTTACTGTTGATGCTGAGAACTGGATGGCCCACAAAGGCACCGCGAACGTTATATTAAACATATTCAGGCATTACAAAACGCCCCCCGATTTCATCATTCTATCTGGCGATGTGCACTATTCCTTTGTATACGATGTACGCCTGCGCTTTAGGCGCAACAGCCCCCACATCACCCAGTTCACCTGCAGCGGATTAAAAAACGCCTTTCCGGATGGATTGATCAAATGGCTAGATAGATTAAACCGCGTGCTTTATCGCTCTAAATCGCCTCTAAACCTTTTCACAAGACGTCGAAATATGTCAGTAAAAGCGAGAGAGCCAAGTTTGGGCTATGGCGAATTATTCAACGGTTGCGCCATTGGTGTATTAAAAATTTCACAGAAAAACACCGATGTTCAGTGCAAAGCTTTGTTGAGCAACGGTAAAGAGGTAGAATTCCCTGCTTCTAAAGACGATTAGTTCAAAAGAGGTATCTAATGAGTGATAGCGCACTGTCCATCGGATTATTTTACGGCTCAACAACCTGCTATACCGAAATGGCAGCAGAAAAAATCCAAGCGCAGCTCAATAGCCTTTTCGACGAAGATATTGTTGACCTTCACAACATTAAAGACGTTAACCTAACGCGCACGGCCGAATACGACATTATCATTTTTGGTATTTCAACGTGGGACTTTGGCGAGCTGCAGGAAGATTGGGAGTCTCATTGGGAAGAAGTGCACGGTTTGGATTTATCAGGGAAAACCATCGCCTTATTCGGACTTGGCGATCAACTTGGTTACGGTGAATGGTTTCAAGATGCACTAGGCATGCTTCACGATGCAATATTGCCATCAGGCTGTAAGATCGTGGGTTATTGGCCAAACGAAGGATACGAGTTTACCGCCTCAAAAGCGTTAACCGAAGACAAAACTCAGTTTGTTGGCCTGTCTCTTGACGATGAAAACCAATACGACAAAACAGACGCGCGCATCGAAGCATGGTGCGAACAGTTATTGGTCTCGATGGCTTAACGCCTATTAATTCCGGATGTCAGTGTTGGAAAGTAAAGGCCGTATTCATCAGCAGTTTTATCGCAACGGCCCAAGCCACAGGGACGGCGCTGATGTTTCATTTCAAGATATTCGCAAACTGTTTAATTTCGCTACGATCACTGTGGGTAGATGGGTAACAGCAGAAGAACAACAGATCGCTGCTAACCTCTTTTTCGATGCGCTTTACGATCTGGTCGCGATCTTAAATATCAATGAACAGGTGTTATCGTTAAACGGATCCCTGTCACTGGCTTTTGGCAGTGGCGGTCAAAAACACAGCAGTGCCCACTACAACAGTGCGAAAAGACAGCTTGCGCTAGCAAAAAATGCAGGAGCCGGAGCGCTAGCCCACGAATGGTTTCACGCTTTCGATCATTATATTGCGCCGCGCATGTTCGACGGTATTGCTGCCGGTAGCTTTGCCACACAGGCCTGGCTCGACAATGCCCCGATGAATCCTCATCCGTTGAATCAAAAATTGAGCGATTGTTTCTCGCTATTGTTCCTAAATGATCAAAAAAGACCAAATGAGTACTTTGTGCGATCCGTAGAAGCTGATCGCGCGTTAAAAATGTATTATTATGCTATGCCTCAGGAGATGGCTGCCCGCGCATTTGAAGCCTGTATTCAAGATCACGAGATCAAAAACGCATTTTTGGTGCAGGGGACAAAAAAATCAACGGAAGCTAGACTTGGCATTTATCCTCATGGTAACTTGCGTACATCACTCAATCAGGCATTGATGTTGTATTTTTACCAATTAGGTGTCGCTATTTCACATAAACAAACCTAGTTTGTTGTTTTATTACTGTGAAACTGAGTATTTTTTCAACAACAAGTGTTAATGAGCACACTGTTTTTGTACAAAACCCTGTATATTTTTGTAACAAGCAGTATACTAAAGCGCTCGAACGTAACAGAAGAAAGAAGACGAGATGAAAAGAAAGAAGCATACCTCGGCTGAAGACGAGGCTCAGATTGATATGACCCCCATGTTGGACATCGTGTTCATCATGTTGATTTTCTTCATCGTAACGACCTCGTTCGTGAAAGAGAAAGGTTTGGACGTAAACCGTCCTGAAGATAATCAAGCGAAAAACGATAAGCCTTCAAAAGCGCTTTCTATCCGTATTGATGCTGATGGCACAATTATGATGGGCGGCCGCGAAGTTGATATTCGTCGTGTGGTTGCAAACACGCAAACATACCTAGCGGAAAACAACACGGATTCAGCTGCTATCCAGGCTCACGAAGACAGTGAGCACGGTACTGTGGTAGAAGTTATGAACCAAGTTAAAATTGCAGGTATTGATAAAGTATCTGTTTTGGTTAAAAAGAGCAGCTAAAACGCCTTTCTGACCACGCAAATTAAAGAAAGCCACCTTCGGGTGGCTTTTTTCGTATAAGACCTTATACCAAAGTATCTCTTGTGCTATCGCATGAATTTTGTTCAGATCGTACCATTCGGTGTGTCTGGAAAATCCATGTTGAAACTCGGTTCCAGACTCTGATGTCACTGGAGCCATTATGCACAAAAAAATACTCTATACTGCTGTACTTGCAGCGGTTATGTCAGCACCACAAGTGTCTGCCGCCAAAATTGAATTAAGTGAAGCGTTTGAATACAACGCATTCATCTTCGATAGCTTTACCGGCCAATCTTCCGATGTTGAAGGAAGACTAGCTGTCGGTGGCGAAATGAACGTATCCGATTTCAATGTCGGCTTACTGCTATCGCCAGATATGTCTGAGTCTGCTCTTGCCGTAGGCGGTAACCTTCATTTCACGCGCGGTGATGTTCACGGTGGTTCAACTACCGTGTCAGGTATGGTGTTTGGCTCTGAACTCACATTCGATAAAGCGGTTAACGCTCAGCAGACTGTAAATCTCATTAATTCTACGGTGAAGTCTGGCGGTATCTCATCCAAAGGTGATGTCAAACTAGGTAACTCAAATGTTGTATCAGGTGATGTGCACGCCAATACTGTGAAACTTGGTGGGCCTAATAGTGTTTACGACAGTGTGAGTAACCCTACTTTATATGGCTCCCAAGTTGAAAACGGAAACGTATTTGCTGAGTCTAGCGTTGAACTTGATAGCAGCGAAGTTAACGGTACCGTAACGCTTAACGACGTTAACAATTACACCGCTATCAATGGTTCGACAGCAACATCTGTTGAACAGGGCAGCGTGAGTAAGGCTAACGTTAACAATATCGACTTTAATGCTATTGCTGCCGAAGTAACAGCGCAGTCTCAGGAGTTTGCGTCAATGTCGGTGAATGGCACAACAACATTGTCGTGCACTGACGCTAACGATTCGGATCAAGCGGTTGCTTGTACCGACGCTAGCAAGGATGTATTAAATACCATTACCTTCTCTGGCTCTGATGATATCAATATCTACAATATTGACGCTAGTTGGTTCAGCGCTGCTGATAAAGGCATTGTTTACGATTTCTCAACCACCAGCTACAACATCATCAATGTGTACGGTGAATCAGTTGAGTTATTTAACACTGGCTTCTTTAATACGGCCTTTACGCAGGAAAATGAATATTTCAGAGAAAATGGCCAGTACAGAGACAATGACAACAATGTAGGTCAGCGTCATGATGGCCTTTATACCAACAACATCTTGTTTAACTTTGTTGATGCTGATTTTCTTACACTACATAGTGTGGGTGTTAAAGGTAGTGTACTGGCGCCATATGCAGAGCTAAGTTTCTACAATGGTCATGTAGACGGTAATGTCATTGCTAATAGTTTGGTCACTCCGTTGGTGCAACTGATTAATGACGACGGCGAAACCTACAATGCGCCGACAGGCCAAGTAAATAACTATCAGTTCGGCGCTATCAACGTAAGTGAACCTGCATCAATCGCCCTTTTATTTGGCGCTGGATGTTTCATGCTAGCTAGACGTAGAAAAGCGAATTAACGCTTTAAAAAGAGAGTGAATCTTCAGGCAAAAGCGGCTTTATAGTGCAAAGCCGCTTAATCTTGGCGAAGACAGCAAAAGCTCATCGCTTGTTACACCAGCACCTCGCCCTTCTCGCCACCTTATCTGAATACCCGCTTCAAATGCTTGGTACTCAACCGCAAATGCTTTTCCTATATACCCAGCCACAATCCAGTTGTGATTGATTCGATACTGACCTTCAGCCATAAAATTTCCGCTTAAACCCGTATCTGAGCTTTCACCAAGGGTCGCGTTCTCGTCTGCCGTAGGAAATGCACCTCCAATCGGAAAGCGCAGATCATCGTCTTGTTCAACACGTGAAAGCGCAAGTGAACTTCGAAGTTTAACTTGCCAGTTTAGCGCCTCAAGCGTTAACAGCTCTGAATAGCCCCCGATGCTGACAAACTGACTGGGGCTAAAGTAGCCACCATTGCCGACCGTAAAGCCGCTTAAATTTTTATCGTAGCTTGTATAGCTCAAGAATGGCCCTACGCGCCAATAATCAAGCATGGGAGATATCATGGTAGCAATATCGTAACTCACATCACCCCGTAGAGAGAGTGCGCTATTGTCGTCAACCTGCTCGCCTTCTAAGCGACTAACCTGAGCAGTACCTGCAACAGACCAGTTGTCGGCCACTGCATGCGCTACTAACCCTCTTATGCCACTTTCTATCACGTAGCCCCAAGGTTTCGCGTGATCAGCATTGAAGGTTCCGGTTTGGCTTAATAAGCTGTCTTCTTTTGCCTTTCTAAATAAGGTTGCAGCTACCGTTGTACTGGTAAGAAATTTGGTTGCAGATATCTGCCCCGTTACTTTAGCGCCAACGGGTTGATCGAACATGGCATATTCAAGGTTAGCGTAAAAATTGAAATCAGGTGCCTGATAATGCGCTTCGGCGCGAAGCCCCTTATCTTCAAAGCCGCTTATTCCCGAAAATGCTCCACTCAATTGGTCGTTACCAAACCAGTCTCCAACTTGAGGGCGACCGCTGTAGAATTGCTTATAGTCGAGTGATACTTGCCACAGCCAGTTTTCATAACCGCTGCCAATACCAATATATTGCGACAGAACATCGAAATTACCGAGCCCCTCACTTCCGCTTCGACTGCGAGTATTAATACCGTAGACTGCACTTAGGCCACCTTTAGTTTGTGCTGTAACTCCCCGCGCATCGCGATTTTGATAGGCTAACCAAAACTGTTTTCTGGGCCAGGCGTTACGTGTGGTGCGTTCTTGCAATATGCTTTTTACCGCACTGTATCTCAGCGCCAATCGGTTCAGTGTGGCTTCGTCGTCTTGATTAATTGTAACCAATTCATTGGCAATTACCGCATCGGTTGGCGTCTTCGCGAGCACTCGCTCGAACGCCGCGGTGGCGGTTGTGGTGTCTTGTATCTCTTTAGCAGCCCACCCAATTAGTGCTTGCTCATCTACACTTAACGATCTCAAACGGGCGAGTGCTTCGCCTGACTCAATACTTTGCTTGTAGCGCCGTGTATCGTAAAACTGAGCCTGTCGGCTAGCCAGACCATCAGCACAGCGTCGAATGAAAACCTCAGTATTGACACTACATGCTAGGTCGAACGCGCTTTGCTTGGCCGTGTCGCTGCTTTGCGCGCTAAGTGACAAATACCTGCCTTCATTACCGTTCACCAAACTAAATAGCGCGTCGGCAAAGTCGTAATTTTTCAAGTCGTATTGTTGCCATGCCGCACCCTGCAGCACTTCTTTCACGTAGCCGCTGTTATCAGATTTGAGAAATTGCTCCAGCGTTGTCGTATCGCGCAAAGACAATGCCTGCTGTAGCTTAATACCAGTGACACTGTTAAGGCCTTGTTGAGCGGATTGTTTATCGATATCACGAACTGCCGATTGTTGGGCCTGAGAGAACTGCTGCGTTGCCATTTCTAACATGCCTTTATCAATGGCCGTCCACCCCATAAGCAAGTAAAAATCAGTTCGCTTAATTTGATTGCTCAATGCAATAAGCGTTTCTACTTTTTGCTTCGACGTATTTGCTCTGGCTTTCGGCGTTAACTGAGCAAATTGTTCGAGCGGGAGGGCTTTAGAAGCGGGCTTATCTGGCTGCTTTTTTAAAGCCTGAAACGATTCTCTTGGCTCTGAAACTACAGGCTTGTTAGTACCTTTTAAGCGGCCGTTTATTCTGTTTAGTTCGGTTTCGACTTCTTGTGGCACCTGCCACGTAGGGTAACGAGCTTTTAAACGCGTAAACTCTTCATTGGCTTGCTGAATCTGTCGCTCATTAATATGGTACCAAAGCCCTGTTAAATCCGGCTGATCTTGTTGTGCAGGTAATATACCCAGATCTTTTTCTTTGTACGTTGTTTTAGCTTGTCCGTATGCCTGCACCGACACAAGTGACGTGGCCAAAGCGCCTAGTGCCAGATACAAAGAGGTGCGAGTAAACCGAGTTTTCACGATGCGTTATCCAAAACTGCTAGCATAGAAAGCAGCGTTAAACTTGCCGAGTAATAATCCATGTTTCGATTGATCTCAGGCCACTCTGGCCTTTGCTTTTCTTCTGATTTCATCAAGCTGTTTACGGCCATCTGCACTGAACGCATTCCCTTAGACATTTCGTACTCAGCGGTTTCCTCGTTTAACAGGTTGATGGTAGCTGGCGTAGGCGTTATCGCCCACCATGCATTGTAGGGGGAAAGTAGCTTCTCAGTTAACCTAGCGTTTTGGCGAAAACGTGGGGACCATGCAAGCTGAAGCGGTATAC
This sequence comes from Alteromonas sp. DY56-G5, assembly GCF_041414725.1. NCBI lineage: Bacteria > Pseudomonadati > Pseudomonadota > Gammaproteobacteria > Alteromonadales > Alteromonadaceae > Alteromonas > Alteromonas sp. DY56-G5. The sequence continues at coordinate 46,563 of NZ_JANHZQ010000028.1, forward strand.
GGATCGCATTAAAACCAAACTCAGGCGATATCACATTATCTAAACTTAACGCACCAATCTTACTGTTATCGGACTCAGTACTATTAGGGGTGAAACGCACCCAATCACTGGGCAATTGGTAGGTAGAAAACTGCATATTCGACAGCAAGATCAAGCCCGACTCGAACAGGCTTTCCCAACGTGACGGAGTATCCGACAGCGAAGACAGGTCAGTTATGGCGGGAAAAACCCAATAGGACAGATTTAGCTGAAGGCTGCTATTTCCTGTTTGGTCAGATGCAAATCCGTATTCCCCAGGCAAGAGCACTACACTGTTATTATTCACCACCAGAAGTTTCTGCTCTACAGCACGTACAATATTCCTGGCGTCCTCCTCATACTTACCAACGCCCCACTTTTCACTTGCACGCAATAATGCCCACGCAATAAGAATCTCACCATCAGAGGCATTATTAGGGTCATCGATACAAGAAGATGAATTATCCACACAAGGTCGGTAGCGCCAGCTAAATAGCCCGTCTTCGCGCATGAGCGTACGTTGGGTCCAGTGCCATAATGCATCAAAGGTGTCTTTGTCGTTGGCGGCGACGGCAAAGAGCATACCGTATCCTTGCCCTTCGCTGTGAGACACATCATCATTTCCTGTGTCTACCACGCGCCCGCCGTCAACAAACAATGCCTTATACGCTATGTACTGAGACTTGAATTCGCTATCTTCCTTGGTAGAGCACGACGCCAACAGGAACAAAAAACCTATCACTAGCGTCGCTTTTGTAGCGTAATGCAGCTTTACCATGAGTCTTGCACTTGTTTATTTCTGCGTTTAAGCAACAGATAAATAAGTAGGCTCACAACAAATACAACCAATATAAAGCCTATTAACCAATACCACGGGTTGTTAGACAGCCATAGTCGTAAATGCAGCCAGCTGTCGTCGGCTTCACCCACTTCATATTTATCGCTTACCTGCATGATGAGTGATGGCGAAAGACCATCTTTCCATGCGAAGAAATCCCCTGCCATCTGCCCCCACATCGACAAACTAACCAGATCCTCGACTCTAGCTTGAAGAAGTTCCGGCGTCTGCGCTGCAACAATGAACAAGGTATCGGTTTGTGATGAAACAGGGTGTGCCTGTGCAGTAAGTACTGCTTGCTCACCTAAGTCACTTTCTTGAACGGTATGACCGTCTATGCGCATTTCTTTGAAAGACTGATCGTCAGTCAGGTTTCTTACGCGATTGTACAGATTGTTCTGTAACCGATAAGACCAGCGTTTCGTTGCCTCAATGGCCGTACTGAATTCAGACTGCTCAATATTCGTTAAGCTTTCAGGGGTACCTAGAACAATCACAGAACCTTCGGTTGTAATGTCGTTTCCAGTTGCTATTTTCACGTTCAATAAAGGCACTTGGGCTACTTGCGCTAATTTCGCTGAAAGAGTTAACGCTGTATCTAAATAGTCATCTGACGGAATAGCAATGGTTGACGATGGTGCTGACTTAAAGCGCGCAAACGGGTAAGCCGTTTCTGAAAGCAAGACGAGATTAGGTTGAACTGCCACGTTTCCTGCATCAGGTAGCTTTATTGCCGAAGAATCATCAAGCTGGAACACGAGGTGGGAACCAGGAATATCATCACAAGGCACACCTGCTAACGGCGCTCTCATGGTTACCGCAAAGTCTAAATTATTCGTCCCGCCTTTGAAGAACCGTGCAGGTATTCTTAGCTGATAGTCTCGGTAGGATTGTCCGTTAATATTATTAAGAGACAAACCGTGTACAAGTTCGTCATTCACGCTTACATTCATCACCGAACCTGGCCCAAAACCTGCGCCATATCCAAAGTCTAAGAGCAAGCTCACGCTCGCGTTTTCAGGTACATAAAAATCTGCAGGCAATCTGAATGACACCCGTTTGGTGAAGTTCCCCTCATCCCTAAACTGAGTGGTCGCCACACCAAAGTCTTGGAATGTGTAGTGATTGTCTGGGTTCAGAATGCGATGACGCTGCAGCGTTTCCGCCTGCATTTGTGACTGTGAAAGTACGGTAACTTGTGAAATAGGGTTAATCGCATCGTCCATTACCGCCAAGGCTTTCGCTGCCTCAAGTACTTCATCTTGCGTAGTACCGCTGACAATAAGGCGGTAACTAGCCGGTACAATAACGTTGCTGTCCTTAACAAACGCAGGTGTGCGCTGTGCTTTTAGAAACGCGCCATCAATGTCGTTAATCACTTCGTCAGATAATACCGGTGATAACGCGTCGACTGTACCAACTAGAATATGAACAGGCTGTTTTTGCTTGGCTTTGAGATACCATGCAGAACGCTCGTAGCGAGCAACATTTTGGTCGTTCCAAAAACTATTTTCTGTGTCTTCTAGCTGGGGCAAAACGTAACCATCATCAAAGCTGTCATGCTCGATAATAAGCGGCTGATATTGATTCCTAAGAGACAGTGCTTGAGCAACAATGGGAAGTGTCTGATATTTAATTTGATCATCAGCTTCTCGCGCCGTGTAAAGCTGAACGTTTCGCTGTCCGCCAATTCCTGGATTAAAGAATCCGCTCAGCTCATCTAACGTGAAGCGCTTTTCATTCACCGACGTCGCAATTTTTAGCGTTGAGTTGTATGCATTAATTTCGCTCCACAATTCAGGCGCACTGCCGTCAACACATTGCTCGGCATAGTGCTGACTTACCGCTAGTGTCAGAGAGTTAAACCCGGCTCGCCACAATGAAGTAGGGATCGCAATTTCAGATACAAGAGAAGGTCTGTCTGGGTCGAACGCAATCTGTCCAATGGTCGCATTATTGAATCTCACATACAGCTGAGAACGTTTTTTGATTAACGCCTGCGAGCTGACCACTTCTAATGTAAGTAGCGCGCTGTCCACATCAGTTACTGAACTAAGGGGAATTGGAATATCAATGGAGGCAGATTTTCCCTGCAAGCGCACGGTACTTTCACCGCCAAAAAAGTCGGTTAATCGATACGTGTCAGTTTGCGCCGCTAGGGTAAAAGGCATGCACAAACATACGATGAACATAAGGTATTTTTTTATCATTGATTTTCCTTTGCCGGTTTAGCAAGCAAACCTAATTTCCCGGCGAACTTCCCCATTAATACAAGCATATGCAATAAAACAGGCTTTAACCCAACTTTCAACACATGTTTTGCGCCGAACCAGTATGAGATAGCCCTTGTTCTTCTTCGTTGAAACGACATCCAGCGCAAACTATCACACAGTGAATAGGCGACGACTTCGTTTTCTTGTTCTTCGTTTTGAGGCATAAAGCGTACTCGAAGAATTTTTGACCTATTGTCGTAATGCAGAACGCTAATTGGCAAATGAACGTTCTTTTTCAGTGCGTGACTCCACGATGTGAGCGTGGCATTTTCAGGTACTAACGCTCCCTCACCTTTCAAGCGTAAGCGAGCTCCACCTAGCGAAAGATCGACCAAATCTCCAACCCAAGCTTCATCACTTGTAGTCTTAATAACGACACTGTTCGTAGCTGGTAGGCGTGCCTGACTACGCACCTGTTTCCGCTCTAATAACACACTAAGAACAGACAACAATAGAATCAAATTAAATACATTCCACAACATGACCACCACAGTAAGTTCGCGTGTAAGAGGCTCTGTTATGAACTTATAGACACCGCTCCCTAATGCGAATGTGATTACCAATATTAGCCAGTAAAACACGCTCGATAGTGGCGATACAAAGGTTCTGTCAAGACTCTCTCCTTTTGGTGTTACAACAAATGAAGGTGCCCGCGGCTTTAAGAAAACCTTGATTAATGCGTTTAGCGTAAATGCGCACTGTAGTATTTCATATAACTCTGACACTAAGGGCCATCGGGTTCGCCCAAAGAGCATGGTGGATATCATGTATGTGGCAATAACGTGAGGCAGGGTGAAGGCAAGAATTTCCAGCATCGATGCATGGTAAACCTGAAGCCCAAAGACCAAATACGCCAGTGGCATAAGCAAAAAGATGATGCGAGCAAACGGGAACAGCCAAAACATGATTGAACTCATGTAGCCCACTCGCTGATACCATTTTAGTCCTTGCGCTTTAAAAGGCTTTTTAAGTAGTAAAATCTGCGTCATGCCTTGTGCCCAGCGCATACGCTGCTGAATAAACGCATCAAAAGTTTCTGGCGCAAGGCCGCTTACCATAGGTCTGTCCACATATACAGACTCGTAGCCCATTTTGTGAAGATCTAACGCGGTTTCTGCATCTTCAGTGATAGAGTCGCCGGAAATCCCCCCAACCAAATCGAGGTGCTTTCTTCTCATCAATGCGGCTGATCCACAGAAGAAGGAACTCCCCCAGTAGTCTAAGCCTTTCTGTATAGTGCCGTAAAACATGTCGTTTTCTGAAGGCATGCGAGTAAACGCAGAGAAGTAGTTACGCTCAACAGGATCTGGGTTAGCCATAAAATGAGGGGTTTGAACGAGAAAGACCTTCTCGTTTTTAAGCATCCACGGCACGGTTCTATCAAGAAAATCCGAAGTAGGAACATGGTCAGCATCCAAGATAACAATCAAATCACCCGTGGTATTTTGTATTGCACTGTTCACATTACCCGCCTTGGCAAACTCATTTTTTGCTCGAGTGTGATAGGTAATGTCTAAACGTTTGCACAGTGCTTGCAAATCTTGTCGCCGCTGTTTTGCAGTGGCCGCTGACACAGGGTTTTCAGCGTTAATTTTCTGGTCGGTTCCGCCATCGTCAAGCAAATGAATACGAAGCTTTTCTTTAGGGTAATCGAGCATTTTTGCAGCGCGGATAGTAACTTCTAATATCCCTTCATCTTCGTTATAACTCGGGATCATGACGTCTACGCTGGGCAGAGTTGATTTATCTACCCCTTCCAGGGACAAAAGCGGTCGACTGAGCGGAAACGCGTTAACGATCGCCCCTAACACTGAAGTGATCCCCGCATAAATTTCAGCGCCAAATAATAGCCAGACGGCAATCATTGAAAGAAAATCTGAGTAGGTTAGCGTGTAAATACCACGCCACAACAAATACCTGACGCTAAGCGCAATGGCTAGCACCAGAGCTAAAATGCGGAATAAATGCTGGTATTTTTGCGTGTGTCGCGCTTCTTTGCTGCACAAGGATATTGCGATGAGGATAACGATTGAAGAGAGAAGCTGGCCCAATGCATCCATGGGTGCCAGCAGTAGCACCCCAAGAATAAAGGATGCTACTAACAGAACAATAATGAACTGAGAGGTGTAGTGTTGCCTACGAGTTTGCGAATAGTCCAAGTTTGCGATCCAGTACGTGTATTTGCGTTACACTTGCATAGTTCGCCCTGTTAATTAACGTAATTTTACCGTCCGACATTTCAATCTCGTGATTACTTTTATAAAACAAACGAGAAATGTCATCTCTCTGCTTTTTATTGCTTTTAGACGCTAACAACCACGCTGGGTACGTTGCCATTCCAAATGCAGCCACAACAATAAGGCCATAGAACAATACTGGCGACATTGTTGGCGCTATGTACAGGGAAAATAAAAACATAGCCATACTTGCTACGGTAAATATACCAGTAATTTTGCGAAAACGTATAACTTTCATAAGTTTATTTTCTGCATCTAGCAGCATCGAAAGACGCTTCTTCCACAGCTGCTCTGTCTCTAAACTCGTGCGTTCTTCAACCAGTTGAGGTTTTTTAAAAGCAGGGTTGGTATTTTTAAACTGTTGAGCAAGCTCAAACACGTTTACCGCAGCGCCTTCATTAATAGCGCTCTGAAACGATTGTTCAAGCGTAGGTGATTGGTCAAATTGTTGTGAGTTATCTACTAATTTCACTGCGCACACTCCCCTCATTACTACACACTGAGTCTACTTCCGTACATTCAGAGGAAAAATTGCTGAAACCATACTTACTGATTAATAATGATACGCTTACATACGCAAATTGATATTGAACTTTAGCTCATTGAACTTTGGTATAAGTCATGTAGGGCAAGGCCTACAAGGGTGTGCAGACTATATGAAAAGCCATATAGCAGGTAGCGTAAGTCGCAGAAAAGAAGCCCGACTAAACGGGATTAAAGTGGGCAAATTAGACTAATTGATAAGGTGAGTTTTATTGCTAAAGCGTTAGGGCTTGCGCAGCTTACTTAAAATACTGATCAAGTTACTTACATTGAATACCGTTCCAAAAATACTGCCCACGGAAATGGCATATAACAACCCCAAAGTTTCAGCAACAAGAAAAACCTTTCTAATAGTGTGCGTATTGCGGATAACCAAAGATCCCACTGTAAAAATAAGTGAAGACGCATAGGCAATGAAGATTATCCAGCTGTGCTCTAGCACAAACCACTCATAAGCGAGGAAGCCTAGATTCACCGCAACAAAGAAAAATAAAATGGCATTGCTTCTATGTTTAATGGCAATAAAGTTACGAACGCTGGCAAGCAGTGTTCCAATGCCTGCGGCCATGGCATCTAGCATAAAAAAATGCACGCTAAGTGCACTTAAGGCAAACGCAGAAATAAGCAAATACTTGTCTACGTTAGTTTGGCGATACCCAATAAAATTTAAAACAACGGCTATTGCGCCAAAGCCTTCTGCAACTATGTTCATTAATATAAGCTCATTAAAATTTAAGGTAGAAAGGCTGACAAAGGGCTTTGTATTCACTGGTATATTCGCCCTTTTGATCCCTAATTATCAGCTCATTTTTGATTGCATTTTTCGCTATTAAGCTCGGCCATTCCCGATGTGCAGTAACGTTTTTAAGATTATCACTTGCGCCCTCCATTACTTTTTTAAAGTGGAACGCGCAAAGATAAGGCGATTTGTTAGATGTATGCTTTACATAAAGAATATCTGCCAGCGATAGGCCATAACCTTCAGCCGTTTCGATAACCGAGGCTTCCATCGACGCTGGGTACACACAGTACATTTGCCCTTGTTCTATTAACAACTTGCTGCTTGCACTAAAAAGTTCATCTGAGCCCAATGCAGACGTTTGCCTTGCCACCGAGCGAGATTGACTTTGCTTGCTGTACGCATTTGAAAGTGTAGCTGGCGTGTCAAAGTAAGGTGGATTAGAAATCACTAGGTCATACAAGTGGGGGGAGGTGTAGCCAGTTACATCACAGCAGTAAATAAACAGCTGTTTGGCCCATTTTGCATTTTTAAAGTTGGTAGCGGCCTGCGCTGCGGCTTGCTCATCTATTTCTATCGCGTCAATTCTGGCTGCGCCATTATCGAACGAGCTGATGTCAATTGAACTGCTTTGAACATTCTGCTCTTCACCGTTCGGATTGCAAAAGTGCGCTGCTTTTTGGGCCATCATCAACGCTAAAATGCCACTGCCGGTGCCGATATCCAAAATACGTGGGGCATGGCTGAGGTTTGCGCGAAACTGTGCCCAACTTCCTAAAATCAGACTGTCGGTATTCACTTTCATCGCGCATTTGTCCTGTGCTACGGTGAATTGTTTACAGCGGAACATAAGGAAGTCGTATTACCTAGTGCGTTAAAAGGCGCGCATTCTATATCAAGTCGGGTTGTGCTTCACGTTAAGGTTGTGACATTTACTGTGAGCGCTTATTTCCAGCGCTGCAGCGACATCATATTTCTGGCCACGTCAACGGCATGAACGGGTCGGTATTTCTTTAACGGGCCTTTCATTATGCTTTGCCATATGGGCGCCGTTTTCTGCGCTATATCTTCTAGCGTCCGCGACTCGTCGCGATTGCCTAACAATAACGAAGGGCGTACGGCAGAGGCATGGGGTAACTGAGGCATTCGCATAATCGCGTTTTCTAGCTCGCCTTTTACTCGTAAATAAAAGTTACTGCTTTTAGCATCAGCGCCTACCGATGATATCCATACAAAACTGTCCGCGCGCTGAGCTCGGGTCAGCTGTGCGGCAACATGAACATATTCAAAATCAACGCGGCGAAACGCTTGTTTCGATCCCGCCTTTTTAAGTGTGGTGCCCAGACAACAGAACACATGATTTACGCTAAAGTAGCCTTGATAGTCCTGTAGATTGTCGAAGTCGATAACTACAGGTTTTAGGCGATTGTGAGGGTCGTTAAACATACTGGAGGAGAGCGGTTTTCTGACTAAGCAGGTTACCTCATTGTACCGTCTATCCTGTAACAGCATATTTACAAGCGTTCGTCCCACTAAACCTGTCGCTCCTAGCACCATTGCGGATTTCATATGTCGCACCTTGTATCATAAATTGATATAACTACAATCAAACCTTCGACAGTCAAATATGCAGATAAAAATGAAAAAAGCCCTTTTAATTGGAGCCGCTATGCTCTCTACTGCTTTAAACGCTGAAACGCTCACTATTGAGCGTATTTTCTCTTCTCCTTCACTCGATGGCAACGCACCCCGTTCGTTAAAAGTATCACCTGACGGTCAACGGGTAACATTTCTTAAAGGTAAGCAAACCGACTACGAGCGCCTAGATCTATGGGAATACCATATTGAAAGTGGCCAAACTCGCATGCTTTTCGACTCAAACGACCTACAAAGCGGCGAAGAAGTGCTTTCTGATGAAGAGAAAGCGCGACGCGAGCGTATGCGTTTATCTGGCAGCGGTATTGTAAGCTACCAGTGGTCGGACGATGGTAAAGCATTACTTTTCCCATTAGGTGGCGATGTGTTTTATCACAAGCTGGGCGAAAAAGGGGCGAAGCAACTTTTAGATACTGACGCTTTTGAAACTGATATTAAATTATCACCAAAAGGTAACTACATTTCCTTTATTCGCGACCAGAACCTTTATGTAAAACACATTGAATCGGGTAAAGAAACGGCAATTACCAAAGAAGGTGGCGACAACATTAAATTTGGTATGGCCGAATTTGTGGCGCAAGAAGAAATGGGCCGTATGACCGGATACTGGTGGTCGCCAGATGAGACTAAAATTGCTTTTACCAAAGTTGATGAAAGCCCGGTAGATGTGATCACGCGTTCTGAAATCTATGCTGACGACATCAAGCTTATCGAACAAAAATACCCGAAAGCGGGCACGCCAAACGTCTTGGTGGAACTTGCTATTCAAGACATCAACTCTGGCGATCGCACTTGGGTAGATTTAGGTGAAGATAAAGACATTTATTTTGCTCGCGGTAAGTGGATGCCAAACAACACCACCTTCACATACCAATGGCAGACACGGGATCAGCAAACGTTAGAGCTGCGAGCGTTCGACCTTAACAGCAAAAAAGAAAACGTGCTGCTTACAGAATCAAGCAACACGTGGGTAAACCTGCACAACGACCTTTACTTCCTAAAAGACAAAGGCCAATTTATTTGGGCGTCAGAGCGCGACGGTTTTAAACACCTTTACCTTTTCGACAATAAAGGCAAGTTGGTTAAGCAGTTAACCAAAGGTGACTGGGTTGTAGACAGTGTTGAAGCTATTGATACTGCAAACAACCGTTTGTACTTCTCTGGCCGCAAAGACACCCCACTAGAAAGCCATGTTTACAGCGTGCCTTTAGATGGCGGCGAAATTTCGCGTATCACTGAACTAGGCGCATACCATAGCGCGGCATTCAGCAAAGATGCCTCTATCTTTATCGACCGTTTTTCAACGATTAACTCTCCTGCACAAGTTAGCCTAAATAGCGCTACTGGCGAGCGAATTACCTGGCTTGAAGAAAATAAAGTTGAAGAAGGCCACCCTCTGCACGCTTACATGGATAGCTGGACGGCACCTGAGTTTGGTGACATCACCACAAAGGATGGCGCAACCCTTAAATATCGAATTTACACGCCTGACAGTGCCAAGCAAAACCCTAAACAGAAGCACCCTGTTATTGTTTACCTTTACGGCGGCCCGCACGCACAGGTTGTAACAAACAGCTGGGCGGGTAACCGTGGCTTGCTTTTCCAACACTGGGTTGATCAAGGCTATGTGGTATTTACGTTAGATAACCGCGGCTCTAATTATCGCGGTAAAGGCTTTGAAGATCCTATTTATAAAAAAATGGGCTTTATTGAAGTGGACGATCAGGTTGCTGGCGTAGAGTTCTTACGCACACTTCCTTTCGTTGATGCTGAGCGTATTGGTGTCCACGGTCACAGCTATGGCGGCTACATGACGCTAATGACCATGTTCAAAGCGGGCGATTACTTTGCAGCGGGCGTATCAGGTGCTCCGGTAACTGACTGGCGCTTATACGATACCCACTACACTGAACGCTACATGGGCAACCCAAATACAGATGATGATGCTTACACTGCGTCTTCAGTATTCCCTTACGCAAAAGATCTGAAGGGCGACCTTTTGATTTACCACGGCATGGCAGATGACAACGTGTTGTTTACCCATTCAACAATGCTCTACAAGCACCTTCAAGACTTGGCAATTCCATTTGAAACTATGGATTACCCGGGCAAGAAGCACAGCATCCGTGGTAAGCAAACGGGCATTCATTTATACAAAACTATTACTAACTTCTTTAACCGTAACTTGAAAGACTAATACGGTTAGAGCCTGGGGCCTGTTGATCTCTGTACATCTAAGCTCAACAAGCCCTAGAAAGCAGTAAAAAGCAAAAAGCGATGCTTATGAAGGCATCGCTTTTTTTGGTCAGTTTAATTAACGCTTATTTTGTGCATGTTTGCGTTGTAGCGCTTTGTGCACTTGTAGGGTGATTAGACTTTCTTTACTTGCTACTTGCTACTTGCTACTTGCTACTTGCTACTTGCTACTTCAAAGCATCAATCAAATATGACAGATGCAGAAACTAGCTAAACATCTGGGTTGCTAGATTTTGCTGTACCGCCTGAGCAGACGATGCACTTAGTTCAATCTCAATGGGATCGGCTTTGCCCGACAGCCAAATTTTAAGCTCGGCGTCAGTATCAAAATGCCCTGCCGTCTCAACGATAAACTGCGTGATAGATTTATAAGGTATTGAATGATAGTTCACTTTGCGCCCGGTAAGGCCTTGCTTATCAATAAGGATTAGGCGCTTGTTTGTGAATACGCTCAAATCGCGCACTAATTTAAACGCAGAGGTAACGGTTTCGTTAGCAGCAAGTATAGGCGTAAGCTCTTCTTGAACATCTGAAGCGCTAGTCTCGCTTGCATTACCCATGATGGTATCAAATAAACCCATGACATTTCCTTTTAGGCAGAGGCAAGTTTAACTCGCCATTGAACTCTATGCGCCAGTGGCTTGGGTTTATCCAAAGCAAAGCCTTGACCGAAATCTACTTTAAGGTCTCGTAAAACCGCGGCGGTCGCGTTATCGACCACAAACTCGGCCACGGTCTGTTTACCCATACTGTGCGCGATATTATTTATCGCTGTTACTGTAGCATGATCAATTGGATCGTGAACGATATTTCGCACAAAGGAGCCGTCGATCTTAACGTAATCAACATCTAGGTTTTTCAGGTAGGTGAACGAGGACATACCAGCACCAAAGTCGTCTAAGGCAAAGCTACACCCCAAATCGCGTAGTGTAGAAATGAAATGTTTAGCAGCGCTTAAGTTAGTTACCGCTGTTGTTTCTGTAATCTCAAAACAAATTTTCTCAGCAGGTACTAAAGTACTTTGCATGCGCTTGGCAATGTTGTGCAGCGCCATTTCATCACCCAGTGTAATACCTGATAAATTAATTGCGACTTTGCCTACGTTATCGATGTGAGCAGGATTACTTTCAAGGGTTTTAAGGGTGTTATCTACCACCCACATATCCACCTTATTCATTAAGCCATGGCGTTCTGCTAGCGGGATGAAAAGTCCCGGGCTTATAAGGCCACTGTCTTTTGCATTTAGACGAAGCAAAATCTCGTAATGCTGAGGTTGGGCGGCCTTTTCTTGATTGGGTACGTTAAGCGGCATGATTGCTTGGCTATACAACTCAAACCCGTCGTTTTGTAGTGCGTGGTGCAAGGCATGTAACACCTGGTTTTCACTGTCATCAATGGCCATCTGTGAGTCGTTATCATGAAATACAAAGTAACGGTTTCGACCCAGGTGTTTAGCTTTGTAACATGCGTTGTCGGCCGCTTTAATTAACGCTTCTGCGCTTTGTGTACTCTCGTTTATTTCGATAACGCCAATGCTTGCCCCCACAAAAAACAATTTGTCATCATACACAAAACGGTAGTTTGAAATTGCCACTAAAAGTTTATCTAATCGCTTCGTGACTTCATCTAGGCTCTGGTTGCGAAATATAATGCAGAACTCGTCTCCCCCTATTCGGGCAAGCAGATCTTGCCCATTCACGTATTGCCTAAATATGGTGGAGATTTCTTTTAGTAGCTTATCGCCGGCTGGATGACCACAGCTGTCGTTTACTAACTTGAATCGATCCATATCGATAAAGCACATCACGCTTTGCTTGTGGTAAGCGCGAGGCGAATTGATGCTCGCCACTTTTTCAAAATCAACGTGGTTTAAAGCCTTGCTCTCGCCCTGCTGACCAGCCGCTTTATGCGTTTCATCAAGGATCGCTCGCAGTTTCTCATCAAATGCATAGCGATTAAACAGCCCGGTTAACTGGTCATGGTTAGCTTGAAAATACACTTCTTCCTGCAGCGCCAGCTCTTTCGTCACATCGCGAGCTATGCCTTCAACGGCAACCAGTAATCCTTGCTCGTCGACAATGGGCGTGTCTGAAAATTCAATCGCTAACGGTTCGCCGACCTTGCCTTGATAATGCACAATATAAGGCTCGGGCTTTTCGCCACGGGCAATGGTTTGACGTATCTCAAACGTCTCGTCAGGTACTTGGCGAACGTACTTCGACTCGTTTGCACAGAAGTCTTCTGCGCTAAATCCTAAAATCTTTTCAATACCTGCGCTCACATACATAAAGTTGTGCTCAACGGTCTTGGTGTAAACAAAGTGGCGGTGCATGCCGTCAACTAAGCGGCGATACTTTTCTTCGCTACGCTTTAAATCATGCTGGGCGCGAAAACGTTCGGTCACGTCCCTTACGGTCACCGCAATATTGTCACCAGCTTTTACCACCTGAACTTTTATCCATTGAGGCGCAATCTTATCACTATGAATGGCAAGGTGAGCTTCATAAGGCACGCCAAGTTCAGCAACGTTTTTGGCGTTTTTAAATTCATTGCTTAAGCCTAAATATCGCGTTTGCTCGGCTAAGCTCATGGACCGCAATACATCACATGCACCGCGAAATAGATAGCGACTGTATGAGTTTGCTTCTACTAGAGAAAAGTCGTCATCTGTTGGCTGATAAATAAGAAGCGCATCAAGGGAGGCTTCGCTAGCGGTGAGGTAACGCTGCTGACTTAAAGACAAATTAACCGCTCCTTTAAGCTGCTTGTGCAGCACATAGCTCACTAGCGCTGACATCAACAGTCCAATCATAATAATTAACAAGCCAGCGTTATATGGGCTTAGCTGAGACTGCATGGAAAGGTAAAAATCGCGTTCTAAAAAACTGAACGGCAAAAGCGACACAATGGTGCCATCGTTGACTAACTCACCGCTTTGAAAAAGCGTTGCACTGTCGGCGTTAAGCTGAAAGTTAAATTGTGGGCCTACTAACTCGCCTAACATCACGGTTAATATGGTTTGTACGTCGAACCCCGCCACCAGAAACCCGTGCTCAGGCTCTTGAGGGCTTATGGCCCTGCCCACAACGATAAAGTGATGTTGAGCAGCATCTGAATACAAAAGCGTGCTTTCCAAATCCTCGGACAAACGCGATATGTTTAAGCCCAACGCGTCCATAGGATGACCAATGAGGCTGTTGTCTATACGGGTTTTGATACCTGAAGATGGCGTTGCCACCCACGCTATCTCACCGCTCGCATCGACAAATACCAGCGATGAAAAGCCTCGCTGCATGCCCATCAATGACAGGGCTTGCGCATTAAACCAGTCAACTTGGTTTGGCTCAAAGGTGGGCCAGTTTCGCATTAGGTTGTGCAGCGCTTGAATACGTTCGCTTGAGAAAACTTCAAGACTAATTTTTACCTGCTCTGCAACCGACTGCGCTTTAGAAATACGTGCTGCGCGTTCATCGTTTTGAATAAAAACACCAGCTGAAACAAATAAAAAGGTGAGAAAAAGAAACAAAACCGTAGGTAAGGCGTAAATACGATGGTTGTGTTTGCTTAACATGTGCCTGTCTCCGGTAACTTGCGCCGGTATACTAAAGAAGGTTTATGAAATAAATATGAATTGTCTTATGGGTATAGGCTCTGGCGTTATCTAATAGTATCTGGCACTGTAAGGCTTCCGATTTCCTTTTAGTGCGTAAAAGCCCTTGTCGGCGCTAACCCATAAAATAACCAAAATGAAAAGAGCGTTACTTAATGAGTATTTCCCCAAATTTTGAAGACATTAAACAAGCCTATGAACGTATAAAAGGCGACGTAAAGAAAACGCCGATTGTTGAATCTTCGTTGCTCAACAAATGGATGGGCAACCGCATTCTGTTTAAAGCGGAGTGCTTACAGACCATCGGGGCATTCAAAATTCGCGGCGCCATGAATTTTTTAGCCCGCTTGAAAGAGGAAGGTCGTTTACCGAAGCATGTGGTCGCCAATAGTTCTGGAAATCATGCTCAGGCAGTAGCCTATGCAGCGTCTCACTTTGGTATTAAAGCCACTATTTTCGCGAGCGAGACCATTTCGCCGATTAAAGCTGCTGCTACGCAAAGCTATGGTGCTGAATTAAAACTATTTCCTACCCGTCCAGAAGCAGATGCGGCTGTCGAGCAAGCGTCAAAAGCATCAGACACGGCCTGGATACCGCCGTTTAACCACAAAGATATTGTGGCAGGACAAGGCACGGCAACGTTAGAAGCGCTTAACGAAATTGGTGAGGTGGATGCTGTCTTTGCGCCGTGTGGTGGCGGAGGGTTATTGTCGGGCGCACTACTGGCAACTCGCGCACTACAGCCAAATGCATTGGTCATTGGCGCTGAGCCCGCCGAAGCGAATGATGCCTCTATGTCGTTGCAAGCTGGTGAGATCATTGCTTTAGACTATGCTCCAAATACCTTGGCAGACGGTGCTGCCACGCCTTCTGTTGGCGATGTAACGTTTCCTATACTGCAAGAAATAGATGATTTCTACGAAGTGGATGAGCTGCAAATTGCTTATTGGACCCAATGGCTACATCATTTACTAAAGCTTCATATTGAGCCCACGTGCGCGATGACCATGGCTGCAGTAGCGGCTTGGGCTGCCAACACTCCACCTGGGCAAACCGCTCTTGTTATATTGAGTGGCGGCAACATTAGCCAGTCGAGTATGGCTAAAATTTGGGAGAGAGATTTTTTGCTGCAGCCTCCCATTCTTGACCTTGATGACGAAGACGAATTTGAAGACACCGAGCGTGTCGAGGCATAGCGTTGCGTTAGTGCGCAGCTATTGAAACTCGAGCAGCTCGGTATAAAAACTAAAAAAACAAAGAATAAAACAGAAATAAAAAAGGCAGAAACTCACTATGAACTCTACATTGTCGGCACTGACATTTAAAAAGCACTCGCTTTCAAAATTGCTAACCGCAACGTTTGCAACAGCGGCAACGTTAGGTGCTATGACCACCACGCTTACGGTGGATGCTGCAATGCTTGTTGAGAACGTAAAAGGCTATACGTTAAATGAAAGTGGCAAACTCATTACGTTTAAAAACCTTGTCATTGATGAAGGCAAAGTGGTTGCATTAGATATCGACAAAGGCAACACGCCTGTCGACAGCACCATTGATGGCAAAGGCAAAGTTATGCTACCCGGGCTTATCGACGCTCACGGGCATTTACTAGGCTTAGGCGCAAACTTGTTGGAAGTCGATTTGCGAGAAAGTAGCAGTGCACAAGACGCGGCCAAGACAGTTGCCGAATACGCCTTTGCAAATGGACAACAAGCTTGGATTACCGGGCGCGGTTGGAACCAGGAATTGTGGTCTGACAGAGCGTTTCCAACAGCGGCTGACTTGGATAAAGTAATTTCTGACCGACCTGTGGCGCTAGCTCGTGTAGACAGCCACGCTACCTGGGTGAACAGTAAAGCGATGGAAATTGCGGGTATAACTAAAAACACCCCATCGCCTGCAGGGGGCGAAATCATTAAAGACGCTAACGGTAATCCTACCGGTGTTTTCATTGATAATGCATCGCAATTAATTGAAGCGCATTTGCCTAAAGCAAGCAGCGCTATTTACGAGCAACAATTACATGCAGCAGGTGAGCACTTACTAGCAAATGGTGTTACGTCAATGCACGATGCTGGCATAGACAGAGACGTTTACGATTTCTATTTAAAAGAAGCGGTAGAAGGTGACTTGCCTGTGCGTATTTATGCCATGGTGAGTGCGACAGACCCTGACCTCAGCACCATGCTGGGCAATGGTACTATTCGCGACCAAGATGACTTTTTATATATTCGTTCGGTAAAAGCCTATGGCGATGGTGCACTAGGTAGCCGAGGCGCAGCATTGCTTGAACCTTATTCAGATGCACCGCATCAACATGGTTTGCTGTTAACTCAACCAGAAGATATGACCCAACTGTTTACTACGGTAATTGGTGCGGGCTTCCAGCTAAACTACCATGCCATTGGTGATAAGGCTAACCATGTCGCACTGAACGAGTTTGAAACCACGTTTAAGAGTATTGGCGGCAGCGAACTGCGCAACCGTATTGAGCATGCACAGGTGATTGCGCCTGACGACCTAGCCCGCTTTGCTTCGCTAAAGGTCTTACCTTCCATGCAGCCTACTCACGCCACCAGCGATAAGAACATGGCGGAAGATCGCCTTGGCAAAGATCGTATGAAAGGCGCTTACGCGTGGAAAACGCTACTCGATTCGGGCATTGCACTGCCCTTAGGCTCTGATTTCCCTGTAGAGCTTGCTAACCCATTTTACGGGCTTCACGCTGCGGTTACGCGACAAGACAGAAACAATCAACCCGTAAAAGGTTGGTATGCCCACGAAGCGTTAACCATTGAACAAGCCTTTAAAGGGTTTACTTTAGATGCTGCTTACGCAGGGCACATGGAAGATACCTTGGGCACACTGACGCCAGGAAAATGGGCAGACTTTATCTTGGTCGACCAAGATATTTTTACCATTGATGCCAAAGACATTTGGAAAACCGAAGTACACGCAACTTATGTGGCTGGAGAAGAAGTTTTTTCTAAATGAGTAGCGAAAACAAAAGCCTGTTAACCAAAGGGATTGGCGGCATTGGCGCTGCCCTTTTGGTGTTAAATGGCCTTATTGGGGCGGGCATTTTTGCTCTGCCCGCTAAAATGGCCGCTGAGCTCGGCGCTTTCAGCCCTTACATTTTTTTGATTTTTGGCGCGCTAATGCTGGCCATTGTGTGGTGTTTTGGGCAGCTAGCGGCCCTGTACCAAGAAACCGGTGGACCTGTGGTGTACGCCCAGAAAGGCTTTGGCGACGCAGCGGCGTTTCAAACTGGCTTTATTTACTACTTGGCTCGCGCAACGGCGATTGCCGCCAACATGCACGTGTTATTGCTATACGCCGGCTATGTGTGGCCCGAACTGAATGCGGGAATAGACAAGTCATTCGCTATTATCGCGCTTACCACAGCACTAATCATAGTGAATATTGTCGGCCTTAAGGCCGCCATGCGTTCACTTGATGCTATCTCGGTGCTAAAACTGCTGCCTTTCGTGGCGCTTATTGCGGTTGGTTACTGGCAGCTCGATTTTTCTACTGCGTTAGTGCGTTCTTCGGAAACCGTTGTGCCTGCATTTGACACCATATCTGCCGGCGCCCTACTTACGCTTTACGCTTTTATTGGTTTTGAAACGGTAGTGGTCACGAGCGGCGAGACCAATTCACCGAAAAAAACCATACCTCGTGCACTAATGCTTACGGTTTCAGGTATTGCCATATTTTACTTTTGCGTGCAGTGGCTTTATTGGCACACCGTGGGGCCTGCAAAACCTGATAGCGCACCGCTAATTGCACTCGCCAATATGATATTTGGCGAAACCGGGGCCCTCATAATGACGCTTACCGCCGTAGTGTCGGTTGCCGGTAACTTGTTAGCGAATATGATATCTACGTCTCGACTTACGTTCTCTATGGCGCAGCAGTCACTTATTCCAGGTAAACTGGGACAGAAGTTAGGTGAGATTCACACATCCTTTGCTACCCCAGCAGTTTCCATATCAATACTGGGAATATTTGCCGGTACTATGGCGCTGAGCGGCAGCTTTGTGTGGTTAGCTATTTCAAGCGTGCTTGCACGGCTTGTGGTTTACGCCGTGTGTGTAGTGGTGCTGATGAAAGCCCAGCGGGCTTCATTGCAAGGTGCTACCTTGCAGAGCGCTTCTTCACAATGCAGCATGCAGCAAGATAATTCTGAGAATGACGCTTATTTTAACGGCTCTGCAGGCGCATTTGCCAGCCCTGTAAACCTGTTTCGACGTCTGATACCCTTTGTCGCACTAGGGGTTTGCGCATGGTCTATTGCACAGTCGTCAACCAACGCATGGCTATTTTTACTGGGTGAATTAGTGGTTGGCGCACTGCTTTATTTTTTTTATTTCGCTCCAAGCAACAAAGAATCAAAAGGTTAAACCGTGGAAATTCAAGTTATACCCGTTACGCCCTTTGCCCAAAACTGCTCATTAATTTGGGACTCATCCACGAACAAAGGCGCGTTTGTCGACCCAGGTGGCGACGTTGAAACGTTAATTGAAGCTGCTACAAATAAAGGCGTGAGTATAGAAAAAATCATACTCACTCATGGGCACTTAGATCATGTGGGCGGCACTGTTGCCATCGCAGAGCATTACGGTGTACCGATTGTTGGGCCTCATATTGGCGACAAATTTTGGTTAGATGCACTTATGCAGCAAAGCCAGATGTTTGGCTTTCCACCCGCCCAGCCTTTTGCTCCCAACGAGTGGTTAAACGACAACGATACCATTTCAGTGGGCAATTTAACGCTAGACGTGCTGCATTGCCCGGGTCATACACCTGGTCATGTGGTGCTGGTAGAACGCTCAAGTAATCGCGTTATTGTGGGTGATGTAATTTTCGCAGGCTCTATTGGCAGAACTGATTTCCCTCAAGGTAATCATCAGCAATTAATCGACTCGATTAAACAGAAAATTATGGTGCTGCCGGATGATATGACGATTTACCCGGGTCATGGGCCAACCACTACGGTTGCAACCGAAAAGGCCACGAATCCTTATGTTTCGGGTCAATTCGGATAAAACTTCACGTCGTATCAGCAGTCAAAGAACAAAAAGGCGAGGTGCGTTGAATAAGCTTTTGCTTGTTTCGCCCTCGCCTTTCGCTTATTTAAAGCTTGCTATGCATTTGCTTAGCGTAATGTCTAAAAAGCGTTATTAACTAACGCTTATTCGTAAGCGCCGCTTGCATAATGCAACTCATAGCTGTGGCTATAAATTTCAAGGATGTTGCCAAACGGGTCTTCCATGTAAATCATGCGGTAAGGCTTTTCACCCGGATAGTAATAACGCGGCGCCTTCATCCGCTTTTTACCACCAGCAGCGACAATCTTTTCAGCCAAGCCTTCAACATCTGGGTCTTGAACACAGAAATGAAAGATACCGGTTTTCCAATATTCAAAGTTGTTTTCTGGGTTCTCTTGGTTGCTGAACTCAAAAATTTCAACGCCAACACGATCACCTGTTGACAGATGCGCTATGCGGAATTTCCCCCAACCTGGACCAAATACATCGGTACACATTTCGCCAATCGCCGAGTCATCTTCAACAATCTCTGTTGGCTTCATGATGAGGTACCAGCCAAGTACTTCGGTATAAAATTTCACGGCAGCTTCTAAGTCAGGTACTGAAATTCCAATATGAGAAAACGTACGTGGATACGGTGTTTTTACTGCTTCAGTCATCACTTACTCCTATGTAGTGCAACTTATCAAAATGGCTTAAGCGGCCGCCTCATCAAGAAGGCCAACTCGAACACCGCTTAAGTGAATGTGCATACATAGTAGCTAGACAAAGATGAAAAATGAAATTATGATATTTTCTAAATTTAATAATTTTAAATTATAGAAAAATGATAAACCCTATTTGGCTAGACACCTTCATCACGTTAGTAGAAACGGGGAACTTTACGCGCACCGCAGAGCAACGGTTTATGACGCAGCCGGGCGTAAGTCAGCACCTTAAGAAACTGGAAGAGGCATGTCAGTGTGAACTAGTCATCCGTTTAGGCAAGGGGATTCAGCTAACTGAACAGGGCCAGCGTGTGTACCACTATGCCAAGGAGCAGCAGGAAAAAGAGCAAGATTTTATTGCCAGCTTAAAGTTTGACGCCCCTTTTGAAGGTAAGTGCGTAGTAGCCTGCTCAGGCGCGATTGCTCAGCGTATTTACCCTGCTCTGCTGGCACTGCAAAAGCAGCATAGCGCGCTTAATGTTCACGTGGAAGTCGCACCTCGTCGTACTATTTTGTCAGGCATTGCGAACAATACGCTGGAGCTTGGCATTGTGACAAACCAGCCAGAGAGTGAAGATATACATAGTGAGTATTTAGGCGAAGAAGCATTGGGGCTTATTCTACCGCGTAGCCTACCTGACGCGCTTGCTGCGCAGGTTCCTGGGTTATCTGAAAACGCGCAGGGTTTTATTTCGGGTTCGGGTTCGGGTTCGGGTTCGGGTTCGGGTTCGGGTTCGGGTTCGGGTTCGGGTTCGGGTTCGGTACCAAAAGTAGCAAGCGTATCTGGAAAAGCAAAGAGTAAAACTGATGATGGCAGAACATTAAAAGCCGTGATTAAGTATTTAGGGCTTATTAATCACCCTGATGCCATGCACTACTTGCAGCGCTATTTTAACGATTGCGGAGAAGCTGAGTTAGCCAACATTAATCCGAATAAGCTGACTCATACCGGCTACATCAACCAACTTTCGCAAATTCTACTGCCGGTAAGCGAAGGGTTGGGTTACACCGTGCTGCCCACCAGCACACTAGACTTTGTGTCTTTTGCCGACAAACTTACCGTCTACAAAGCTAAAAATGAAGTAACCGAGCCCCTATACAGTGTTCAAACACCCCACAGCGCTCTACCCGCCCGCTACAAAGCAGTAAAACAAGCCATCACCCAAGTATTGGGTTAAAAATTGGGGTCAGAGTCTGAGGGATCCCCACGAATTTAATTCCATGTGCTTCCGGCCCATGCACTGTCTACTATGGAGCTGTACCATTTGAGT
>NZ_JANHZQ010000029.1:0-66657 GCF_041414725.1 Alteromonas sp. DY56-G5
TGAACACTCCGAATTTCACTATGCCTATTAGATCAAAGCCCCAGACTTTCGTCTAGGGCTTTTTCAACAGTCTGAGGAGAGCGAGCGCTCTCCTTTTGATTTTAAGATTGCCATCCGCCTCCGAGTGCCTGATACAAATCGACCAGTGCGGCCATTTGCTGCTGACGGGTTTCTATAAACTCGCTACGCGCTTCCAGTGCTTCTCGCTGTGCAAGCAGCACCTCTAAATATTCACCATGAGCTGACGAGAAAAGCCTATTGGCAATATCAATCGACTGTTCCAGTGAAGCAATTTGATGTCGCCTTGCTTCAGCACTTTTCTCCAAATTATCGAGCTTCGATAAACTGTTAGTTACTTCAGCTACCGCCGTTAAAACGGTCAGTTCATATTCGTAAGCCGCTTCAATTTGTTCGGCGCTGGCATTTTGGTAAACCGCTTCAATCGCCCTGCGGTTTATTAATGGCGCAAAAACATCACCAGATAATGAATATGCCAATGACTCAGGCACATTAAACAAGTAGCGACTATCAAACGCCGATAAACCTAACCCTGCTTTTAGCTCAAAAGAAGGGTAGAAGTTGGCTTTAGCCACATCGATATTTAACTCTGCTGCCTGGAGCGTGAGTGCAGCTTGTTTTATATCCGGGCGATTGTCTAATAGCGCAGAGGGTACACCCACCTGCGGGCTTATTATCTCGGCGCTGAGTAACACGTTACTGTCCCTTTGAATGGGCTGTGGAGTGCGTCCTAATAACAGATTGAGCGTGTTCTCTTTCTCTAGGATTTCCTGCTCAATCAAGTAACGCTCGCTCTCGTTTTTCTTCACTTCCGCGTTAAAGCGCGCAACGGGTAGCGATGACGCCCGCCCGTATTCTTTCAACGCATTAATAGTGTGAATAACATTACGCTGTAGCGAAATGGTTGAGTCAAGATTCTCTAGCTTGTTATCTAGCGCCAGCAGTTCATAGTAAGTACGCGCAACTTCAGATACTAACTGGGTAACGAAAAAGTTCTTACTTTCAACCGACGCCAAGTATTCAAGCGAGGCCACTTTAGACGCATCTCTCAGCTTATGCCAAACGTCAATTTCCCACGACGCATTAAGGCCTAGCTTTAAGTTTGCCAGCGGGTCGGGAAATTCTTTATCCTCCTTGATATTTAACTGTTCTTCTACTGCGCCTTCCCGGGTATATTCGCCTACCTTTTCGGTTTCAGCGGCTACCCCCGCAGAGAGTCGAGGCAAATATTCCCCTTCTCGTGCATACACTTCATTCGACGCCATATTAATGCGTTGAATTAATATAGACACCTCTTGGTTGTTCTTAACCGCCGTTTCCACCAGCGCAGAAAGCGTAGGGTCGTTAAACCACTCTCTCCATTGAATATTTGCTTGTGTACTCTGGTTAATCCCTTGACCAGCCTGAGTATCCACTTGCGAAACTTTCGCGTTAAACTGCTCTGGCAAATCTAGATTAGGGTTTCGCGTTTCAATGGTAGGGATGGCACATGCCTCTACTAACAACGCACTACTAAGCGCTAACCACAGCGGCTTATAAGTAAATCGCTTTTTATTTATCATCGCTTAGCACCTCATCGTTATAGTGGTAAGTTTCAGTAAGAGGGACATGATCTTCGTTTTTGATTAATGACTTACCTTCTTCAAGTTTGGCGAACAAGTAGTAAAGCCCAGGAATAACCAGCACACCAAAAACAGTGCCGAACAAAGTACCGCCTAAGGCAGAAGCACCAATAGTTCTATTTCCCACTGCGCCTGCCCCCGTTGCAATAACAAGCGGAATTAGCCCTGCTACAAACGAGAACGATGTCATTAGGATTGGACGGAAGCGCTGTTTGGCCGCTTCAACAGCTGCGTCAGCAATCGATAAGCCCTGCTGATTTTTTTGCACTGCGTATTCCACAATAAGCACGGCATTTTTGCCGAGTAACCCAACCAGCATAACTAAGCCAAGCTGCGCATAAACGTCGTTGGCCAGCCCCATTCCTTTTAGAAACAGGAATGAGCCGAGAATACCGGTAGGTAGTGAAAGAATGACTGCAAAAGGTAGAAGCAGACTTTCGTATTGTGATGCCAGCACGATATATACAAACAACAATACTACGGCAAAGATAACGATGGCTTCATTGCCTCGTTTAGCCTCGTCAAATGACAAGCCTTCCCAACCTATGTCATATCCTTTTGGCAGGGTTGCAGCCGCTACTTCCTCAACTGCTTTTATCGCTTGCGCCGAGGTATACCCTGCTGCAGGCTCTGCACGAATTGCTGCCGAGGTATAAAGGTTGTAGCGTGTAATTTCATTAGGGCCTTGGGTTTTAATCAGCTTCATAAAGGCCGAGTAAGGCACCATTTCACCCTCTTCGTTTTTCACGTAGTAATCCAATAAGTCACTGGGATAACGACGATATTCTGGCGCACTTTGTGTGTACACTTTGAAGAAGTTATTAAAACGCGTGAAACCTTGCTCGTAAGTACTACCGATAAGAATATTCAGATTCTCCATGGCAGCGCCAATAGATACCCCTTTCTGCATTGCAGCTTGGTTATCTATCTCAATTTTATATTGAGGATAATCGGCAGCGTAAAACGTGAATAAACCTTTTAGCTCATCACGTTTACCGAGTTCTTCCATGAAGGCTTTGTTGATTTGGTCGAACTCTTGATAGTCGGTAGTGTTGGTCTTATCGAGTAAACGAAATGATAACCCCGAAGACGCGCCATAACCCGGCACAACAGGCGGTTCGAAATACTCAATCACTGCTCCTAAGTGGTGTGTCTTGGCTTCCAGTTCTTCAATGATGTCACGTACCGACTGTTCGCGATTAGCCCAATCTTCAAGATTAATCAAGCAGGTACCAGCATTTGAACCTCGTCCTTCCGTGAGAATTTCATAGCCAGCAAGCGAGGATACCGAGGAGACGCCTTCAACGTCCAGCGCCAAGCTTTGCAGCTCTCGCGCTACTGTATTCGTCGCTTCAAGGGTACTGCCTGGCGGTGTTTGAATGATGGCATAGATTTGCCCTTGGTCTTCACCGGGAATAAAGCCTGTAGGTAATGCCTGATTAACGCCAAAGGTACTTACCACAAAGCCCGCAAGCAGCACTACAGTAACACTGCGGCGTGTAACGATAGCTTTAATAATGCCTGTATAACGACCGGTTAACTTATTGAAATAATGGTTAAATCCATCAATAAACTTGCTTAATGGCGTTGCCTTTCTTGTGTGTGAATGAGGGTTTTTAAGCAACATCGCACACAGCACTGGCGTTAATGAAAGCGCCACAATACACGAGATGATAATTGACGATGACATGGTAATAGAGAACTGGCGATAGAAGACACCTACCGGGCCCGTCATAAAAATAAGGGGCACAAAAACCGCCGTCATCACCAGTGTAATTGCGATAATAGCTCCCCCCATTTCACCCAGTACTTGTTGGGTCGCCATATAAGGGGTTAGGCTGCTGCTTTCTTCCATCTTCGCGTGAACGGCCTCCACGATAACAATAGCGTTATCTACCACAATCCCTATCGCTAATACGAGAGCGAACAGAGTAATAAGATTTATGTTCACCCCTGTGGCCTGCATGCAGAAAAACGTTCCAACCAGTGAAACCGGCACAGCAAGAAGCGGGATAAGTGTGGAACGCCAGTCACCCAGAAAGATGAACACCACCAAGGAAACCAAAATAAAGGCTTCAAACAGGGTATGCAGCACTTGTTCAATAGAGGCATCTAGAAACTTAGAAACATCGTAGTTGATTTCGTACTTCATGCCTTCTGGAAACGTTTTTTCTAGTTCAGCCATAGTGGCTTTCACCTGAGAAATAACCTCGTTGGCACTGCTTCCATAGTTCTGCTTTAGCACTATCGCAGCGGAAGGATACCCGTCTTTGTTTGAGTAAATATCGAAGAATTCACTACTTAACTCAACATCGGCAATATCACCTAATTTGAGCAAGCGACCGTCGGAATCGGCGCGAATAATGATATTTTTATATTCTTCAGGCTCGTCGTAACGTCCTTCGTAAATAAGCACGTATTCTTTGGACTGAGCAGTAATGCCTGAGCTTCTGCCAAGTCGTCCAGGGCGTCCAATCAAGCTTTGCTCGTCTATCGATTCCATGATCTCATCTACAGAAACATTGTAAGCACGCATGCGATCAGGCTTTAACCAAATTCGCATGGCGTACTGGCGACTTCCCAATATTTTTGCACTGGCAATACCGTTTACCCGCTGTATCTCGGGGATAAGGTTGATATTGGAATAGTTGTACAGAAACTTTTCATCAGCCGTTTCGTCCGTGCTATAAACGTTTATGTACATCAACATGCTAGGCTGAACCCGCTCTAGTACCACCCCTTCTAACTGCACGAGCTGGGGCAGCCGGTTCATGATCTGGTCAAGCCGCGTTTTCACATTAATGAGCGCCTGATTCGGATCTACATCTAAATCGAAGATAACTTGAATGGTGGCTTCACCCGCGCTGGTCGCATCAGACACGATGTACTTCATGCCCGGCACACCGTTGATTGAACGCTCAATGGTAACCAGCGATGACTTCACCAATACATCAGCGCTCGAACCGGGATATGCCAGAGAAATAAGCACTCGCGGCGGAGCAATATCTGGAAACTGTGACGTGGGTAGGCTAAACACCGACAACACGCCCAAAAATATAATCATCAGCGATAACATGATGGCCATCACTGGACGTTTAATAAAAACTCCAAACATAGCGCCCCCTTATTCTGCGTGCAATGACAGTTCAGCTAATGTGTCGCTGGCTGAAATAAGTTCAGGCTCTATCTCATCGCCGTTCGAAACTCTTCGCAGTCCTTCAATCAAAATAGTGTCGTCCGGCGCTAGTCCGTCTGAAACCAGATAGATGTTAGGGAGTTCTGCAGCGATGTTAATGTGGCGGGTTGCTAACTTGTTCTCGCTATCCAGCACATATACAAAGCTTTGATCGAGAATTTCGAATGTGGCTTTCTGAGGAATAACTAAAGCATCCGGATAGGCAATATCCACCATGACATTACCGGTTTGCCCATGTCTTAGCAGTTGGTCTGGGTTAGGGAAAGACGCACGCATTTCAATGGTACCGGTATGATTATCAAAATCAGCTTCAATGGCATCTATCACGCCTTGATGCGCGTAAATACTGCCATCGGCAAGCTTTAATCGCACTGACGTTTGATCATTTGATGCGCTGTTCTGCGCGTACTTTAAATACTCTGATTCAGGCACATTGAAATACACCCACATTGTGCTGATATCAGACAATGTGGTGAGCAGTTCGCCCTCATCAAGCAAACTTCCCGTTCGAGCTTCCAGTCGGTCCATTTTGCCTGTGAACGGCGCTTTGATATCTGTGAATGCTAAGTGAGTCTTTGCCAGTTCAACTTCAGCCTGAGCTTTTTGAAGCTGTGCTTCTATGACGGCAAGTTCGTTAGGAGAAACAATGTTTTGTTCAACAAGCGACTTTGTATTTTTGTACTCCATCTCGACCGCTTTAGCCTCGGCTTCAGCGCGGTGTAGTTCAGCTTCATATACGTTCGGCATTATTTTGAACATGGGCTGACCACGTTCTACCGTTTGTCCCTCATCAACAAAGGTCGATTGAAGATAGCCTTTTTCCATAGCTCTAACTTCAATATGTTGAATGGCACGTATCTGACTGACGTACTCTTTTACCAGCGTTGTGTCTTGTACGATAGGATGAGTAACGTTGAATTGAAGTTTTTCGTGATGCGCAGCATGTTCTTCATGTCCACAACCACCTAAAAGTGCGGAAACAATGCTTACTGCAAGAAGTGCTTTTTTGCTCATAATGTAAATTCGTAATAAAAAGGCTAATCGTGACATGCCTTATAAAAAGACAGCATGCCACTAGCGCGCTTTCAGCAAATAGGTTCACCGCTGATAATTAAGCACGCAAAAACATCCAGCAAAGCGCTGGCGCGTTGTTAGGAATATCGAATTAACGTGTTTTTTAGGTAGCCAATAACCGCTAAACCTAAAAAACTAAGCAATAGGCGGCGCTCGGGTTAACGGCGTTGCGTAGTTAAGGGATGTTTTGAAATGCCAGCGCGGACGTGGCTTTGCGGTTTCAGTGAAGGAGTCCGCAAGGTAATCCAGCACAACATCTTGTGGTGGAGCGGGCTCTTCCGGCGCACTTTCCTCTGTATCAAACTCGAAGGAATATTCGGAAATAGAAGCATCGAAATGATGCTTGAACGTGATTGGCTTGTAATCCTGTTTGAGTCCAGATAAGCAAGTAAACAACAACGCTATTAATGCGTATATAGTGTACTGCTTCATGTACTGCTGATTATGCACTGGTTAATATTCCAGAAATTCAAATATATAAGGAAAATTGCGGCGTTATGCTACACAGCCAACCACGCTTTGACAAGAACCAGTATTGCCACTAAACGCAGGCAATAACCGGTTGCACGTATTTGTTACAAACAAACTCAGAATTCCTGAGTGTGGCAGTGTACGTCATATCTTTTTACTGCAAACAAAAATGCATTTTAACAGCACGTATTTTTAAGAGGCCTTTTTGAAAGTCACAGAAAAAGAGATGTGGTTGTGATCCAACTTATAAACCGACACGTCTGCCCCAATCGCACCGCACAATGCACTCACTATTGATAGCCCTAGGCCAAAGTTGTCCTCTGATGTACGTGATGCATCCTTTTGCCACAGGGGTTCAAACATATGTCTTAAGTCACTTTCATCAATTTCAGTATGCGTTGTATTTGTCACTTCTATTTGGGCCTGCCCTGATTGCGTTTTGCCTATATACACGCTGATCGACTCACAATGCTTTCCATGCTCAATAGCGTTGTCTAACAAGTTGCTAAATATAGACTCCACCGCAATTCGGTTAGAGTGAACAACCACGTCGCTCCTTTCTTTCGCAACCACATTAATATTATCTACCGCTTTGCTTGCGACAACTTGAGCAACGAGCTCTTTAATATTAATAAGGTCGTTCAATTGAGTCTGCTTAGCACTGTGCTTTTGGATTAACATCAAACCGGAAATGATGTTTTTCATTCGCATCCCAATGCGAAGAATCTGCGGTTTAAAATCTTTTTCGAGTCGCTCCTCGCCTGGAAACTTCATGGCAACTTCCACCAGGTTGATAAGTTCAGAAACCGGCGTTTTAAGTTCGTGAGCAATGTCAGAGGTAAGTCTTTTCTCTCTAAGGTATAGGGCGTAGTTATCGTTTATAAAATGGTTCAAGCTGCTGACGATTGGCTCTAGTTCTGAAACGTTTGTAGAGAATGCTTCGTGCTTGTTTGTGGCAGTAAACCTTAGAGTTCTTATATTGTTGTTTAATGCATCAAGTGGTGCCAACGCGTAAGACACCGTGTTGCGCACGACGAATCTTACCATTAACGGAATTACAATAAGCGCCACTAAAAATGCGATATCGATAAACCAAAGCGTAAAATTCAACAGTTCAGTGGAAGTTGCGTATGCGATAACCATGGGGTCGCGCTGCTCTTCGCCTTTGACGCTATAGAATGCTTCGCGGTCTTCAGAGTCAATTTGAGGCACGTATTTGGTGTGAATAATACGCCCGGAACGACCATCTGGCAGCGTAATGTCGTTAATCACCGCCTCGTTTAAACTTAAGTTTTCAAACGGCAGCTCGTCGACAGTGTACAGTGCAAGGGATTCCGACTTTTCGAAAACCTGCCCTTTGTACCACAATTGAAAGTATTCTGGAGAAGAAGCACCCTCGAACTCAGGGAAATACTCGCCAGCAAACTCAAACTCAACGCCGTCTAAATCTTCATTGACTAAGCTTTGAAGCATGCCAACTTTGGCTTTTAAACCTTGGTTAAATTCTCTTTGAACCCAGGTATCAACTCCGATATCTGCGGCGAGTAATACGACAATCACCAGCAAAGAAATAGTGATAGAAAGGCGTCGCGTTAAGGTTTTACGTATTGACTTCATCGCCTTCCACCACGACGTAGCCAAATCCTCGCTTACTTTTGATGGGGAGTGTAGCGCCACACGCCTTTACTTTTTTTCGCGCTGAAGAGAGGTGCGCTTCAATTGCATTTTTTGAGATATGGTCATAACTACCGGAAATAAATTCACTTAATTTTTCTGATGTGACGACCTTGCCTTTGTTTAGGAACATGCACTCTACTATGCGATATTCATTCGGCGTTAAACTAATCGCCTGCTCTCCAAATAAAAAAGACTTGGCCTGAATATCCAATATCAATCCATTAATAGTAATTTGATCGTTAATACAGTTTGTTACGCCCCGTCTCATCAAACTGAGAAGTCGCGCTGACAACTCTTCAAATGAAAAAGGCTTAGATAGATAATCATCAGCGCCTGCTAACAAGCCTTCAACTTTCTCTTCAGGTTCGGCACGTGCAGACAAAATGAGCACCTTGGTCTCTATCCGTCTTTTTCTTAGCGTTTTCAAGATAGCCATCCCGTCAAGTTCTGGCAGCATGCGGTCTAATACAATAATGTCGTAGCTACCAAGAAGCGCCATACTCAAACCATCGGGCCCTGTGGCAGCTAAATCAACTGAATGGCCAAGTTTTTCTAGACCTAAGCTCAGGCTATTTCTCAAAGACAATGAATCTTCTATAAGGAGTATTCTCATGTTTCATTGGTCGATTTTTATTCCTCGCTAAGGTTATGATCTCAATCTTAAGATAAACTGAAGGCGAGAATAATATTAAATTAATTAACGATAGAAAGTGACGGCCTAGGAAGCTTTTTGTGCAACTGCACGCCGTTTCTCTATATATAACAAATGGTTGCAATGGGAAGCCACCTAGAATTGCTGGTTCTAGATAAAAATTTTCATTAACACTAATCCCAAAGTTTTGCTTAAGCTTTATTTAAGTTTTGAAAGTTATCTTGTGCTGCAAGTAGTACACAAGAGAACTGACTTTGAAATTTCCACGTTCGTTAAATTTAAACCCTTCATTAGCCAATTTTGTTTTTATAGCATCAGTCTTAATAACGCTGGTTTTCAACTTCCCTTTTATTTCAAATGTCTATCACGCTGTGTCGCCAACTACAGTAGGCCAGTGGATATTTTTTCTGTCCGTTCCATTGTTGCTTACCTTTTTCAATATCATCGCCCTTAGCCTATTAGGCGCCATTCTTTTGCCAAGATTGACCGTGGCAGTGACGCTGTTAGTCAGTTCACTTCTTTTATACGGTACGGTCGCTTACGGCGTGATATTTGATAAGAGTATGATTCAAAATGTGATGGAGACCAATTCTGGTGAAGCATTTGCCTATCTAAACTCAACGCTTTTACTCTTTTTCTTCTTGTTAGGATTGGTGCCCGTTGTTGCCGTCTTTAATCAGGAAATTAATGGAAAATTAGTTGCTAGAGTTAAGCACTTACTTAAGCTCAACGTATTAGCAGTGGTTGGAATAATCGTTATCGCTGCTGGCCTTTATAAAGACTATGCTGCGGTGGGTAGAAATAACAAAGATTTGGCCAAGTATATTATCCCTTATGCATTTTACGATTCTGGCTACAAATATCTCAGAGACACCTACTTTTATCCGCCACTTCCTTACAAGGTACTGGACAAGACACCTTCTATAATAAATAGAAAAAACGCTTTGCCTTCTACGACTGTACTGGTTGTTGGAGAAACAGCAAGGGCAGACAAGTTTGCCAGTAATGGCTATAGCAGAAACACCACGCCCTTTATGAACGACATAGGCGCGGTAAGTTTCAACGACGTGACCTCATGCGGGACCGCTACTGCGGTGTCAGTACCCTGTATGTTTTCTCGACTTTCAAGGCAAAGCTATGATGTTCGCATTGCGGAAAGTCAGGATAATGTGCTTGATATCATACATCGGGCTGGCGCTGATGTGACATGGATAGACAATAATAGTAGCTGCAAGGGGGTGTGCAAAAGAGTTGAAACTATTGCATTTGACCCATCCAAAGACCCTAGTTTATGTGACGGTGATTTTTGCTACGATGTTTTACTCAACGAGCTTTTGAAGGACGTTTTGTCATCACCTGCGACAACTAACAGGGTTATTGTTCTTCATATGATAGGCTCTCACGGCCCTACCTACTATCGAAGATACCCCGCTGAATTTGCCAAATTCTCTCCCGACTGTCCTAGAAGTGATATTCAAAACTGTAATTCGCAGGCGCTTATCAACACGTATGACAATACCATTGCGTACACTGACTATGTACTTGGAGAGATTGTTAATACATTAAAAAATGTGCCAAACGCTTCCATGCTATACCTGTCTGATCACGGTGAATCTTTGGGTGAAAAAGGACTCTATCTACATGGATTCCCTTATCAAATTGCACCGCAAGAACAGACTCACATTCCTATGCTTTTTTGGGCGTCGAAGTTTGAAGATTCAGGCTACCGAAATTGTATTAAAAACCTGGCCAACCACCCTTACTCTCAAGACAACTTGTTTGACACGTTACTTGGTTTATCAAGTGTAAAGAGTATTACTTACCAACCTACTATGGATATCTTTAAACAATGCGAAGCCTAAATGAATCAAACCGTGTGGTAAGTACTACCGCGCACTTCGACCCAAGTAACAAGCCAAAAGGACTGCTTCGAGTATTTAAGGCTCTAAAGAATTCACTTCGAGCATTTAGCTGGCTTACTAAGAACGAAGCTGCATTTAAACAAGAACTCAGTCTAGCCGCTGTGGCATTCGTGGTTCTTGTTTTTTGGTCAATTCCTTTTCTTGAACGTGCAATTTTAATGTCTTCCATTTTTTTCATTTTATTTGCGGAAATCATCAATACGGCAATTGAAGTCACCGTCGACAGAATAGGTACAGAGTTTCATGCTCTATCAGGGTTAGCAAAAGACTTGGCATCAGCAGGCGTTTTTCTATCCATCGTTATTGCCTGTGTGTTGTGGGCGGGCGTATTTTATAGCCACATATAAAAGTATTAGTGAAGACCTTAATTCCCCAGAGGCATCCCATTAGCAAGGTTATAAAGATGAGCTTATTAAAATGAAGGTGTCACAATACTTCAAAAGAACTCGTAACGAAAAAGAGCGCCATTAGGCGCTCTTTAGAAGTGCTGACAAGAGGGAAGATTACGCCTTAGAGGCCTGGTAAATATCTTCAATCGCTTTATCTAGCGTTTCCTCGAATTCTTCTTGAGACTGCTTTGCAGAAACGCCTTCAGTCAATGCTCGAGAGAAACTTGCAATCATACCTTGGTTTTCTGCCAGTTTCGCATTTGCTTCTTCACGGCTATAGCCGCCAGAAAGCGCTACAACTTTAAGCACGCGAGGGTGATCAACAAGCTCTTTGTAGAAATTAGCTTCTGTTGGAAGCGTTAGCTTAAGCATAACTTCCTGGCCTTCGTTTAAAAGGTTTAGCTGCGTTAGGATCTCTAATTTAAGAAGTGCTTCAGCTTCCGCTTTTTGTGGGCTGTGGATGTCTACTTCTGGCTCGATAATCGGAACAAGGCCTGCGGCTAAGATTTGCTTACCCACTTCAAATTGCTGAGCAACAACATCTTTAATACCTTGGTGATTCGCAAGCTTAACAACACTACGCATCTTAGTGCCAAACACGTCTTGCGCTACCGCTTTAGCTAGCAGTGCATCAAGACCAGGCATTGGCTTCATTACTTGAACGCCATTGCTTTCTTCAGCTAGTCCTTTATCTACCTTTAAGAAAGGAATAACACGCTTTTTCTGCCACAGGTAGTGTGCAGAAGACATGCCTTCAATTTCTCTATCAAGGGTGTTTTCAAACAAGATTGCGCCAAGAACGCGCTCGCCGCTAAAAGGGGTGCTGGTGATAATGCGTGTACGCATTTCGTGAACAAGATTAAACATCTCTTCGTCTGAGCTATACTCTGACTCTTCGATGCCGTATAAGCGCAACGCTTTAGGGGTACTACCGCCGCTTTGATCTAACGCTGCAATAAAACCGGTTTGCGTCTTCAGTTTATCCAACATTGCCTGCTGAGCTTGTGATGCCATTGCAACACTCCTTTTGTATATTACTGCCTTAATAGACAGGTGTAGGGTTTATTGTTATACCAATTCTATTAAAGATCTGTTTGTCTCAGACGCAGCATGCCAGCACCTTAAGTAAACACATCTGTAATAAAGTTGGTATTTATGCCTGCGTACTTCACTGTTTCGCAGGTGTAATCGTTTCCGATTAAAAGGTCACGCTCAAAAATGCTGTTACTGAGCGTGACACTTATGGGGTAGCCTTTGTACTAGGCCTTAGCTATCTAGAGCTTTAAAACGCTGCGTTTATATTCAGCGCTTAGGCTTATTTATTTTTTTCTTCTAGTACTGCTACCGCTGGTAATGTTTTACCTTCCAAGAATTCAAGGAACGCGCCACCACCTGTTGAGATATATGAAACCTTATCGGCAATTCCGTATTTATCAACCGCTGCTAGTGTATCACCACCACCTGCGATTGAGAATGCGTCGCTTGCTGCAATCGCTTCTGAAAGCGCTTTCGTACCTGCACTGAACTGCTCAAATTCAAATACGCCTACAGGGCCATTCCAAACAATGGTTCCCGCGTTCTTGATAATGTCCTCTAACGCCTTTGAAGAGTCTGGACCAATATCAAAAATCATATCGTCGTCGGCAACGTCACTGACTACTTTTAGCGTCGCTTCGGTATTCTCATCAAACGCTTTGCCCACGACAACATCTGTAGGCACTGGAATATTACCGCCATTCGCCTGCGCTTCATTCATAAGCTGCGTGGCTTGCTCGGTAAGGTCCATCTCTACTAGTGACTTACCCACATTATGGCCTTGAGCCGCGATAAACGTATTAGCGATACCACCGCCAACAATCAGCTGGTCAACTTTTTCAGCCAATGTTTTTAACACGGTCAACTTGGTAGATACTTTAGAGCCACCCACAATAGCAACCATTGGACGCTTAGGGTTGTCTAGCGCTTTACCCAGCGCATCTAATTCAGCAGCAAGTAATGGGCCAGCGCAGGCTTTTGGTGCGAATTTAGCAACGCCGTGTGTAGACGCTTGTGCTCGGTGAGCTGTACCGAACGCATCCATTACGAAGATATCGCAAAGTGCTGCGTACTGTTTTGCTAACGTTTCGTCGTCTTTCTTTTCGCCGTTGTTAAAACGTACGTTTTCAAGAATAACCAATTCACCGTCTGCAAGCTCAACGCCGTCTAGGTAGTCCTTAACTAGCTTTACAGGAACGTCTAGGGCGTCATTAAGATAATCAACAACAGGTTGAAGAGAGAATTCGTCTGCAGGCTCGCCTTCAGTAGGACGACCAAGGTGAGACATCACCATAACTGCTGCACCAGCATCTAGGGCTGCTTTAATCGTAGGGATTGATGCTTTGATACGCGCATCAGAAGTTACTTTGCCGTCTTTTACCGGCACGTTTAAATCTTGTCTAATTAATACGCGCTGACCTTTTAGGGCCATATCGCTCATGCTTGGAATTGCCATCGTCTTTCCTATGTTAATTCAAATTTAGTAGAGCGTGTTTAAACAAATGAAACACACTCAAATTAACTGTGAAAGCTGCGCGGGCTGGTGCTACCAACCCTTGGCAGCATCAATGCTTTATTTTGCGTCGAACATCACTTTTGCGGTATCGAGCATACGGTTTGCAAAACCCCATTCGTTGTCACACCACACCAGTGTTTTAACCAGTTGTTTGTGACTGACTCTTGTTTGTGTGCCATCTACAATACACGAGTGAGGGTCGTGATTGAAATCTACCGACACCAAAGGCTCTTCGGTGTAGTCCAAAATACCCTGTAAACGCCCCGCTTTTGCATTGCGAAGGGCTTGGTTCACTTGCTCAATCGTTACCTTAGATTGAAGCGTTACACTTAAATCCATGGCAGTAACATTGATAGTTGGCACTCGAACCGCAATGGCTTCGAATTTTCCCGCAAACTTAGGCAGAATGCGCTCTATACCGGCAGCAAGTCGGGTATCAACGGGAATAATCGACTGACTTGCAGCACGGGTTCTGCGCAAATCTTCGTGATAGGCGTCGATAACTTGCTGGTCGTGCATAGACGCGTGAATGGTTGTGATCGTACCACTTTCAACACCGAACGCAGCGTCTAGCGCTTGGATAACAGGAACAATGCAGTTTGTGGTGCAAGAGCCATTGGAGACTAATTTTTGTTCACTGGTCAACGTGTCTTCATTGGTTCCGAAAATGACCGTATTGTCTAAATCTGGTGACCCGGGTGACGAGAAAAGCACTTTGCCAGCGCCGGCATCTAAATGTGCTTGCCCCGATGCTCTGTCATCAAACTTGCCCGTACACTCAAGCACAATATCAACGCCCAAGTCTTTCCAGGGTAGGTCTTTAATATCGCTTATCGCGAGCAGTGTAATATCGTCGCCTGCGACATTTAGCGTGTTATTTTCTAAGGCCACATCAAAACGGAACCGCCCGTGGGCGGTATCGTATTTAAGTAAATGTGCTATGCCTTCGGGTTTAGCAATGTCGTTAATGGCCACCACGTTAAATTCGTTGTTGCGCCCACTTTCATACAGCGCGCGCAACACGTTACGACCAATACGACCAAACCCATTTATGGCAATATTTACCATAGGCTTATCTATTACCTCTTACAGAGACAGTGCAGCCTCTACTACAGCGTCAGTGGTAATGTTGAAGTGATTAAACAGGTCGCCAGCAGGTGCAGATTCACCAAAGGTGTCCATGCCTACGATAGCGCCATTAAAGCCAACGTACTTGTACCAGCTGTCTTTAGACAAGGCTTCAACCGCTACGCGTTTAACTACGCTAGAAGGCAGTACGCTTTCACGGTAATCAGCAGACTGACGGTCGAATACGTCAGTTGATGGCATAGACACTACGCGAACGGCTTTGCCTTGCTCGGTTAGTTTCGCTGCGGCTTCAACGGCTAGCTGAACCTCAGAACCGGTACCGATAAGAATAAGCTCTGGCGTACCTTCACAGTCTTTAAGTACGTAACCGCCTTTGGCAATGTTAGCCACTTGGTCAGCCGTTCGCTCTTGCTGCGCTAAGCCTTGACGTGTGAAGATCAGCGTTGTTGGGCCGTCAGTGCGCTCAATAGCAGACTTCCACGACACAGCAGACTCAACCTGATCACAAGGACGCCAGTTATCAAGGTTAGGCGTTGCTCGTAGCGCTACCACCTGCTCTACTGGCTGGTGAGTTGGGCCGTCTTCACCTAGACCAATTGAATCGTGGGTGTAAACGAAAATTGCAGGCTGCTTCATTAGCGCTGCCATACGTACCGCGTTGCGTGCATATTCCATAAACATTAGGAAGGTTGCACCGTATGCCTTAAAGCCACCGTGAAGGGCAATACCATTCATCATGGCAGACATACCAAATTCACGTACACCGTAATAAATGTAGTTACCTGACGCATCGTTCGCTTCAACGCCTTTGCTGCCTTCCCAAATAGTAAGGTTAGAACCTGCAAGGTCAGCAGAGCCGCCTAATAGTTCAGGAAGTAGCGGACCAAACGCATTCAGTGCATTTTGTGACGCTTTACGTGACGCGATATTTTGTGGGTTAGCTTGAAGTTCAGCAATGATAGCGTCTGCTTTGTCGCTGAAATCTGCTGGCAGTTCGCCATTTACACGGCGTTTGAATTCTGCTGCAAGCTCTGGGTAGGCGGCTTCGTATGCTGCGAAAGCGTCATTCCACGCGCTTTCCGCTTTTGAGCCTTTCTCTTTTCCATCCCAACCCGCGTAAATATCGTCAGGAATTTCGAACGCGCCATGGCTCCAGCCAAGCTTCTCGCGAGTAGCGACAATTTCATCTTCACCTAGTGGTGCACCGTGACAAGACTCGGTACCTTCTTTATTAGGCGAACCGAAACCAATGGTGGTTTTACAACAAATAAGCGTAGGCTGCGCAGTATTCGCCTGTGCCTTTTCAATGGCGGCTTTCACTTGCTCTGCATCGTGACCGTCAACGCCATCGATCACTTCCCAACCGTAGCTCTTAAAGCGTGCAGGTGTATCGTCGGTGAACCAACCTTCCACTTCACCATCAATTGAAATGCCGTTGTCATCCCAAAACGCGATAAGCTTACCAAGGCCTAGTGTACCGGCTAATGAACATGTCTCGTGTGAGATACCTTCCATTAAGCAGCCGTCGCCTAGGAATGCGTAGGTGTGGTGGTCAACAATAGTGTGACCATCTTTGTTGAATTGTGCCGCTAGCACTTTCTCGGCAAGCGCCATACCCACAGCATTACTGATACCTTGGCCTAATGGGCCAGTAGTCGTTTCAACACCTGGCGCATAACCGTACTCTGGGTGACCTGGCGTCTTTGAATGCAATTGGCGGAAGTTCTTTAACTCTTCAATTGGCAGTTCGTAGCCTGAAAGGTGAAGAAGAGAGTACAACAGCATCGAGCCGTGACCATTTGAAAGCACAAAGCGATCGCGGTTAGCCCAAGATGGGTTTGCAGGGTTGTGTGATAAGAAATCACCCCATAGTACCTGTGCGATATCAGCCATCCCCATTGGGGCACCTGGGTGACCAGATTTAGCTTGTTGAACGGCATCCATGCTTAATGCACGGATTGCATTGGCGAGTTCACGACGAGAGGGCATGTTGTCTCCTGATTTATTTTGTATCTTTTGTTTCGTATCTTAGCGGGCTAGGCAAGCTAGACGAGCGTAGAGGTAAGGCGTTCGCTCTACTTCTTTATACGAATGAATGTGGCGTTATTCTTACCTATGCCACCTTTCAGTTCAATGGGTTTTCATTGCCAATAGCGAAAGTCATAGTAAAAAATGGTCTATACCCTGACCATCACGTATTCCCATTACAGCAAAAACAGTTATATCTGACGCCTAGTTTTACAAATACATCATTAACTTCGACAATTACGACCTGAATAACCCTATAAGTGATCGGGTTGTGTCAACTATTCGTAACGAAGAGACTTTTAGACGTCTAGAAGTAAAGACTGGTATTTATAACTTGTTTTAGTACAATATACGACTATTTTGATAATTTAACGCTTACGGAGCATTTATGGCCACGCATTTATTCACATCCGAGTCAGTGTCTGAAGGACATCCGGACAAAATTGCTGATCAGATCTCAGATGCGGTTCTTGACGCTATTTTAGAACAAGATCCTCGCGCTCGGGTGGCCTGCGAAACGTATGTAAAAACCGGTATGGTTTTAGTGGGTGGTGAAGTAACTACCTCTGCATGGGTAGATATTGAAGAGCTTACCCGAAAAACAGTTAAAGAAATTGGCTACACGCACTCAGATATGGGCTTCGACGCTGATTCATGTGCGGTATTAAATGCTATTGGCAAACAGTCACCTGACATCAATCAAGGTGTTGATCGCGCAAGCCTTGAAGAACAAGGTGCGGGTGACCAAGGTCTAATGTTTGGCTACGCTAGCGACGAAACTGACGTACTAATGCCTGCGCCAATCACGTACTCTCACCGCCTTGTTCAAAAACAAGCCGAAGTGCGTAAATCTGGTAAGCTAGACTGGTTACGCCCAGATGCGAAAAGCCAAATTACTTTCAAATATGAAAACGACAAGCCTGTTGGCATCGACGCGGTTGTGCTTTCAACCCAGCACTGCGATTCAGTAAGCACTGAAACAGTTCGCGAAGCGGTAATGGAAGAAATTATTAAGCCAGTGCTGCCTAGTGAATGGATTGATGGAAATACACGCTTTCACATTAACCCAACGGGACGATTCGTTATCGGTGGTCCAATGGGCGACTGTGGCTTAACAGGTCGTAAAATCATTGTTGATACTTACGGTGGTATGGCCCGTCACGGTGGTGGCGCGTTCTCTGGTAAAGATCCATCAAAAGTAGACCGCAGTGCAGCATACGCGGGTCGTTACGTTGCTAAGAACATTGTTGCAGCAGGACTTGCTAAGCGTTGCGAAATCCAAGTGTCTTATGCAATCGGTGTGGCAGAGCCAACGTCTATCAGCATCGATACCTTCGGTACAGGTGTGGTAGATGAGAAAACATTAGTGGCACTGGTCCGTGAACATTTCGACCTACGCCCGTATGGACTTATTCAAATGCTAGACCTTGAGCGCCCTATTTATCGCCCAACGGCTGCGTACGGTCACTTTGGTCGTGACGAATTCCCATGGGAAGCAACAGATAAAGCAGAAGCGTTAAAAGCATCGATTTAATTCGATAACCAAATAACGCTTTTAAATACGCCGCTCAGTTTTTATAACGCTTTGCAAAAAAGTGTTGGT
Source organism: Alteromonas sp. DY56-G5 (assembly GCF_041414725.1). Lineage (NCBI taxonomy): Bacteria > Pseudomonadati > Pseudomonadota > Gammaproteobacteria > Alteromonadales > Alteromonadaceae > Alteromonas > Alteromonas sp. DY56-G5. The sequence goes on from NZ_JANHZQ010000029.1 coordinate 18,293, forward strand.
ATAAACTAGCGGCGTTTTTATTTGGCTCGCAAAATCAACGAAACAAATAAAAAACAGCAAAGAATATTTTCATCATCTATTTTTTGCAGCTATGCTTAAATAACGAACACACTATCGCTTGTAGTTTCTGGTTGTTTACAAGCCATGATAACAACAACTTGGGCTCTTCCATGAATGTGGTTACTGGAATTCTTCTGGCACTTACTTTGGCTGCGTCTATGGCGGCTTCCCCCGTGCTCGCGGAAATAAATGCTCCCCACTACAGTCCTATCCAATTCAAAAGCAAAAAAATAGCGCGGTGGCAGCTAAATAGTATGTACCGCATTCAATCTACAACCGAAACTTATCTATACGACAACAGTTATACCTACCCAGCGGGGTCACAAGGTATGTTTAGCGCCAGCCGGCGGTTTAACACTTGGGTTCCGCAAAAGGTCTATGCAACGTACAAAACCAACAATACCGCCTTTCAGCATTACGCAGAGTGGCTTTATTTACCTCATGATGTAGGTACTTTTACTCGGTTGGGCTGGCTGCTTGGCAAAAGCGAGGGTTTAAACATGGCGGTAGAACTTGAACATAGGCAAGTTGGGGAAGAAGAGAATATGGCTCTCTCATTGGGCGTCAATTACTTGTTTTAAGTCATCCTTGTTTTAGGTCACCGCTACATTGCATTCACAGTGCGCTTTTAGTATTACACCCCATCATAAAGACGAAACGTAGTTGCCGTTATGCCAATGATAAGGTTTTTGCGTAAGTCTGTTGAATTACCATCGCGTCGGAACTCGCTCTATGACGCTTAACATCAAGTTGGCTCGCAAGGCGGCTTTTCACCTCATGCCATTGATTCATTTGTGCTTCAGACAAAATATATTCCAATGCTCTACACGTGAAAGACATTTCTACCTGCGCTGCGGCGTAGAGCTTAATTAGCCACGGGTTATCAACGACCCAACCGTCACTGTAAACAACCGTATTGCCAAGGAAGTTATTTAACTCAACACAGACTTTTCGAGGCTCTTCTCCTCGAGTTTGCAGCATCTGCTGCGTTATGCCGTGCAGTGACTCCGCTTTTCGATCCCAGTGAACCCACGAGTCAAAAGGCCGAAGTAGCTTACACCACTTTGCACCATCATAGCGCACGATACCTATCTCAATAGGGTAACTCGCTGCGCCAAATCCACTTGCTTCAATGTCTATTATTGTTGGCAGGGTATTCTTTCGCACTCACGCTCCAAACCGCTGTTTATCCTTGCTTGCAACATACGCAAACCATTTTTATCAGGCGGTTTTACTGCTACCTCGTCACCAGAGGAACAACTAAACAACGTCGAGCACTGTTTAGCAAATGTACAACCACTCTTCTCGAAATATAAGCTAATAGTAGAATCGTGCCACAATTAATGCGCACTCGTTTAGTACACCAACCCGTCGCCAGCGCTCAAAAATCTCGTAAAAGCTCTCAAAAAAGCATCAAACTTATACTAAAGGATAAGACGTTTACGCTAAAAGACTGAGCACATTGCTATACACTTTTAAGGTTAACATTTAGGTAGCCTATTCATGCGTGCACTTTCTATCTTTCTCTCGCTGGCTTGCGTCTTTTCAATTTTTACTGCAAGTAAAGCATTAAGTTCAACGGAACCTCTGGTGATTGGTATTGATGCCGATCTTTCAGCGGTAGCTGTTGAAGGTGGCATCGCTATTACAAGAGGGGTCGAGCTTGCCGTCGACGAAATAAATGCCGCTGGTGGGATTCTAGGTCGTCAAATAAAAGTTATTGCGAAAGACCATCGCGGCAACCCAGCTCGAGGTGTATATAACATTGAGCAATTTTCCCAAACTCCCAATTTACTTGCGGTAGTAGGCGGCGTTCATACACCTGTAGTTCTCGCTGAAGTCGACCCAATACACGAAAAAAACATTTTGATGTTGGTTCCTTGGGCAGCGGGGACGCCTATTATCGACAACGGGCACTCACCGAATAACATATTTCGCGTGTCGGTACGCGACGCTGAAGCAGCGTCAGTCCTAATTAATCACGTCAAATATATGGGGCTTTCAAATATTGCGTTAGTACTGGAAAGAACAGGATGGGGACGCTCAAACCTTGAATCATTAACACAAGCTGCAAGTAATAATGATATTGATATAACAGCAACCCATTGGATAAATTGGCAGCAGAAAGACTTTTCTGAGGATATCGCGGCAATAAAAAGCGCGAAAGCGGAAGCGATCATTCTTGTCACTAACGTTCCTGAAGGTGTTGTGGTACTCGATGAGATGGCAAAACAAGGCATCGCCTCTCTCCCAGTTGTGTCGCATTGGGGAGTCGCGTCGGGTCAGTTCGCCTCTTTACTTGCAAAGCCCATCGCTAACTACAATGTGTCAGTACTTCAAACCTTCCACTTCAACCACCAGAAAAATACCAAGGCAAAAAGCTTGTTAGAAGCCTATTATAATAAGTATGGCTTGGTGGATGCGACTGCGATTGGTGGTGTGACAGGTTTGGCTCATGCTTATGATTTAACTCATTTAATCGCGGCAGCTGCCGCGAAAGCTGGTAGTATAGAAGTAGACGCATTACGCGGTGCGCTAGAGTCTCTTCAAAATGTGCAAGGTGCAGTGAAGCACTACACAGCTCCATTTTCAGAGGACAGACACGATGCACTCTGGGCAAAGGATTATTTTATGACTACGTTTAACGAAAAAGGTCACTTGGTAACAACGGGCGTGCAATGATGCAGCAGCCCCCAAGGTTACGCTCTCTTCTGCTTTCAAGCATGCTACCGCGACTGGTTTTACTCGTCGCGGTTTTGTCTATCATTCTATTTGCTCTCTCTTTTCACTTCATTGTTAAACAAACCGACCAGCTTCAACAACAATCTGTTGATGGTTTAGAACAAGATATCAATTACATTGTTAGCGATACCACTAGACAGCTAGCAGACTTGGCAGCTAACGATATCATCATCAATTCCTTGGTTGATTTCGAGCAAAGGGATAATTACCTTCCCATGTTTTTCCGCTCGTTAAATTTAACTCAGGCGAAAAGTGTCGAGTTTGCGCTATTTGATTTTGCCGGGAACCGGGTGATTGATAAAAACTGGAATGCTGTTATCCCCGAGTCGCTCAGTAGTGCATGGCGCCAGCAAACCCTTGGTTCATCGAATGCATACTCCTCGGTATCAAAGTACGGCGTATTAATAAGCGTTCCAGTGTTACTTAGAGGCGTAGCGGAAGGCGCACTTGTCATGTATGTGGATAGCTTGCAGTCTTTGCTCGCGCCCTATCCCAGACTGACTAACCAGCTTGTTACCGACTCTAGTGGGCATGTCCTGTTTAGCAGTGAGCCCTCACTCATTGCTCCCAACTCAAGCTTTTCCGATTTTGATGACAGCGGCTACGCTATAAAAAAGGCTGATTGGCAAAATCTAACCTTGTACAGCGTTAAACCCACCATCACCGCATACAGAGAAGCCGCATGGACTGGGATTGTATTGCTGGCAATGATCGTAGGCTTCGTATTTATCATTTTGCATATGGTGAGTATGACGGGAACGCTTGCCGAGCGAACACTTTCGACTTTGTACAATGACATTAAGAATCGACTAAACAGTGATGATAAGACCTCACTACGCCTTGATAGTGACGTTGAGGCCCAAGAACTTGCGGATATTCGCGAAGCGTTTGACAAACTGATTTGGGATTTGACAGAGGTTTCGCTGTCTAACGAACAGTTTTCCAACGTGTTGGAATCAATGGGCGATATGCTTGTAGTGGTTGATCAAGACAAGCAAACTTTACTTTCTAATAAGCGCTTCGACGACTTTTGTCATGACCAGTACGGTGAAAAGAACGGTATTTTGAAGTTCATTATGCAAAAGCTTGCTTCTTCACAGAGCAATGAACTTACACACTTTTCGGTATCAACCGGCCAAGAGCGGTTTGTTCATTGGACTAAAACATCACTGGCCGATGCTAATGGTAATATTCGTGGTGATATCTATGTTGGTAGCGACGAAACTGAACAACGCTCTCTTGAAAGTCACGTTAAAGTGCTCACTCACGCTATGGATGAAGCAACGGTGTCGATCATCATTTCGGACATTAAGCGCGTCGGCCAACCAATAATATACGTAAACAGTGCCTTTGAAGAGCTTACAGGCTACAGTCGTGAAGAAATAATCGGTCATAACTGCAGGTCGATGCAGGGCGATGAAACCAGCAAGCAGACAGTTGACCAAATCCGCAAGGCTATTGCAGTGCGCGAGCCTATTGAAACGACGCTGCTCAACTATAAAAAAGACGGCAGCGCCTTTTATAATCGTTTGAATTTAACGCCGGTAAAAATAAATGGTGAAGTCACTCACTATATCGGGTTTCAACAGGACGTTACTCAACAACGACAAACCGAACAGTATCTTCAGGATGCGCGAGAAAAAGCGGAAGAGTCTGCCCGTCTTAAATCGAGCTTCCTCGCTAGTATGAGCCATGAAATACGCACGCCAATACACGGTATTTCTGGTGTTTTGCAGTTAATGGCTAGCTCTGAACTCACTGAGGAGCAAAAGCACTACCTGTCTCTTGCTAAGTTTAGTATCCAGGGCCTTTTACATATCGTAAATGATATTTTGGACTTCTCTAAAATTGAGGCAGGCCAACTGCAAATTGAAGAAAACCCATTCGACATTTTAGAGTCGCTTGAAAACCTTCAAAGTCAGTACGCGATTATGTGCCAAGAAAAAGGGTTAGCGCTACATTTTCACTTTGATTTACAAGGCTTTCACGTTGTACAAGGCGATGATGTACGCTTTAGACAAATACTCTCGAACTTGTTAGGTAATGCCGTGAAGTTCACCGACAGTGGATGTATTGAAGTCACCACCAGCATTCAGCAAAATGCAGATAACAGCCTTAAGCTTTTATGTAGCGTAAAAGACACCGGCATTGGCATCGCACAAGACAAGCAAAGTACAATCTTTGATGTCTTTACCCAAGAAGACCTTTCTACAACTCGCAAATTCGGCGGAACAGGCCTTGGCCTTTCTATTAGCAAACAATTATGCGAACTCATGGGCGGCGATATAAAACTTGAGAGCGTTAAAGGTCACGGAAGCACGTTCTCTTTCACTATTATGCTTGAACAAGCCGACGAAGCCCTGCTTAAGCCAGTTCACCACTCCTCAGGAGTGAAACGGGAAAAAGGGAAAAAACGCAAAGTATTAATTGTCGAAGACAACGACATTAATCAGGTTATTGTTAAACAGCACCTAAACAACCACACTACATTGAGTGCCAAATCAGGCCTAGAGGCACTTGAAGCGTTGAACAAAATGAAAGTGACCTTTGATGTTGTCTTGATGGACTGTCAAATGCCAGAAATGGACGGCTTTGAAGCAACTAAACGCATAAGAAATGGTGAGGCCGGAGAACGCTATTTGAATGTGCCGATCATCGCACTAACCGCCAATGCCATGAAAGGTGACAAAGAGCGCTGCGTTAACGCCGGAATGGACGATTACCTAAGTAAACCTTTTGATGCTATTGACCTCATCGACAAAGTTGAGCATTGGGCAAGCATTGAAAGAAATAGTGAAGAAAGCGCCGTTCATTAACCTATTGTAGTGGAACATCTTGAGTGAACGCCTTAGCGAGATTAGCCCCTCACATCAAAAAAGTTATTTCGTTTATCTTATTGATTAACGTTTCGCTTTTAGGCGGTGGCGCGACTGCCGATGAAGTACTGCGATATAATCTTGGAACGTCAGGCAGCTCTATCCCGTACGAAAATGCTGTCGACGAAGATAGGGCCGGTATTCTAGTTGAAATCCTTCCCCTTATTATGAATAGAGCAGGTATTAAGACAGAAAAAGTCATGCTCTCTACCAAACGTGCCATGCTTGCATTTAAAACAGGCGCTCTTGATTTCGACTTTTTCAGTCCAAGCTGGCTGTCTAAAGATGAGCCCGCGGGCGACTTCACTTTCTCAGATCCCATTATAGACATCACAGAATACTTTATTACTCTGCCTGAAAACCATAGCCGATACCAAACCGTCGCCTCTATCTACGGTGAAACCGTAGGGATGATCTCCGGCTATGTCTATTTTGATTCTGATAAGTTCGTCAGAATGGACTTTCAAGCCGAGAGTAACCTTATCTTAGCCCTTGGCATGAAACGGATAGATGTCATCATAATGGAGGAAGCAGCGGCGCGTTACTGGTCTTCAATGCACAACATAAAAATAGCGCTGGGCCCCATCCATACCGCAGGCCAAATGGCGTTGCGTGTTCACAATCGACATAAAGATAGGCTCCCCGCCATTAACCGCGCCATTGCTGAATTAAAACAAACGGGTCAAATTGATAGAATACTCAACAAGTATTCTGACTTTTCATTATAAGCCACACGCGGTTTCAACATTACGCCGTTGCTTTTTTGCCATAGCGCTTTAAAGCAAATGGAAATTTTATCGATTGGATTAAAAGGCAAAGACACACCAGCGTCATGCCAACCCACCCCACCGGCTTGAATACTTCACCAATCAGAAAAATAGCGAAAAGTGTCGCAACCAGTGGCTCAATTAACGTAATAAGCGTAGCTTTACTCGCTTCGGTGGTGCGAAGACCATAGCCAAATAGCAAATAACCAAGAAACATTGGCACCACAGCCATATAGAGTGAAACGCTAATGTGGATAGTGTTATCAAACAAGTTTTGATCGGTAAACCAGAGGGAAGGCAACAGAGCAACGGCAGCGCAACCGAAAAGTCCGGCCATGGCAGATTTTGAATTTGCGCCAGCGTCAATGTGTTGCTTCGCAGCCCATGAGTACCCAGCGTAAGTTAAACCTGCAATTAAACCCAATAGAACGCCGAACACCTGATCATCTTTAGATGCTGACAACGCCATTGCGTCGTGTGCCTTACCCATGGCTAACATGCCAATCCCAAACGCACCAAACACAAAACTAATAAACCATTTTAAAGACACGGGCTTTTTACTTAAAAAGTACTCTAAAAGCGCAGCGAATAGTGGTGCACTGGCGATAGAAACCACGGTGCCAATGGCAACGCCTGACAAACGCATTGAGCTGTAAAAGGCCAGCGGATAAATTGCAACACATGCACTGCCAAACAGAAAGGTCAGTGGTGTAGAAAAAAGAATAGGTACATCCTTTACCAGTGATTTTCGGGCACTAACACAAAGCAATACACCACCTATACCCATTGCAAAGGCACCGATTGCCAGAGGACTGATTTCTGGAGCGAACTGAGCGGCAGTGCCTGTTGTCCCCCACAGAAAGCTTGCGATAACAATTGCTAATATCCCTTTTACTACATCGCTTGTATTCACTGCTTTCTCCACTCTATTACTCACCTTCTTAGCGTTAACTGTTGAACAATGCTTTCATGTTGTACTTTCTAATTAACCCATCAGCTTTTATTGTGACGCTGATATAAACCGCTTGCTGCCGCTTGCTTTTATCGCCCAGTCATTTTTGCTCTTAGGGTCAACACCTCTCTCATAAAGATGATACTTAGATTATTGCTTTTGTAATTAGCCAGATAGACGCTTCTTTTGACCTTTTAGACGCACATTCCCCACACATTTACAATTAACACTAAATTAACAAGAAAAACGTACCGCATTAGATACAACAAAAAATGAAATATTTGTTTCGCAAGTTATGGAAATAACCCAACTTTTTTGCCACATTACGCCCTTGCCTGATAACAAAATAGAAACAACCAACCTGGATGGACTTATGTTTAAAATAGAAAAATCGTCGTTTAGACGAAGCACACTTAGCGTTGCGGTAATGGGGCTGCTTAGCTCCGGTGCAATGGCGCAGGACACACAACAAAAGGATGACGATGACTTTGAGCAGATCATAGTAACTGCAACAAAGCGTGCAGAATCCATTGAAGACATTCCTTTTTCAATCAACGCACAAACGCAGCGAGACTTTGAACGCAGCGGTGCAGGAAACTTAGAAGACGTCGCTAGAAACGTGGCGAGCGTATCAATTCAAAACTTAGGACCAGGCCAAAGCCAAGTATCTATGCGTGGCGTTTCAGCGGGTCAAATTGTACGAGACCAACCAGGCGTTAAGGAGCAGGTCGGCGTATACCTCGATGAAAGCGTGATCTCGCTGTCTTTATTTACTCCAGATCTCGACCTTTTCGACCTTAACCGCATTGAAACCCTGCGCGGTCCGCAAGGTACGCTTTTTGGATCTGGCTCTATCGGCGGAACCCTTCGCTACATCACCAATCAGCCCGAGTTAGATACCTTTGAAGGTAAGTTTGAAGCTAATCTTAATAGTGTGACAGACGGTGGCGTGGGCGGTCACGTTAAGGGCATGGTAAATGTACCTATTTCCGACACCATTGCCATGCGCGCGGTGGTATACCGCACTGATTACGCAGGCTTTATAGATGCGTTAGGTGAAAACGGCGCGTTTAGCGAAGACGTTAACGACGGCGATAGAACTGGCGGACGCGTAGCTTTCATTATCGCACCCAACGATAAGCTCACGATTACACCACGACTTATCTTCCAAGAATTAGAAATGAACGGGTTTAACAGACAGGAAGTGTATAACGTGTTTGCTAACCCTTACACAACGACCCGCCCAGCTATTCAATTGGGTGAACGAGAACAGTACCTGCTGCTTGAAGAAGGCTTCTCTAACGATACCTTGATTGCTGACGTAACTGCTGAATATCAAGCCGACGTTGCTGATTTTACCTTTGTTTATAGCTATACCGACCGCGATATTCTTGTAAGTCGTGATGCCAGCGCGCTTTCGGGCTCAGTAAGTATCGACTTAGGTTTTCCTGATGAAGCCGTACTATTACCGTCGAACTTATTAGACAGAACGGAAGTAGAGCAAGATACCTTTGAGCTTCGCGCCGCATCCAATGGCGATGGCGCGCTAGACTGGCTAGTTGGCGCTTTCTACTCTTCTACAGAGCGTGTTTACGACCAATCACTCCCTACCCCTGGGTACGACGCATTTACCGACGCCACCTTAGGTGAAGGCACGTCAGCAGCGGTTGCCAATGGTTTTGAAGCTGATTCTCCCTACAACGCCTATTTACCGTACGACTTGAAGCAGCTTGCTGTGTTTGGTGAAGTGAACTATCAAGTGAACGATGACTTTAAAATGACCGTGGGCTCTCGTTTTTACGATTATGAAGAAGAGCGTCAGTTTATCTCTGGGGGCTTATTTGCCAACGGCGACAACCAGACCGATTCTACAGAATCAGATGGCTTTACTTCTCGCGTTATCGGCCAGTATAGCGTAAGCGAAAACGTGAACTTAAATGCTCAGGTGTCTCAAGGATTTAGACTTGGCGGTGTAAATGACCCGCTAAATAGAAGCCTGTGTACCGACCAAGATGAAGCCATCTTTGGTTCGTTCCAAGACTATGACGATGAAAAGCTCACCAACTATGAGATCGGTATGAAATCATCAGGTCGTGGATGGTCAGCTAACATCTCGGCTTTCTATAACGATATTGAAGATCTTCAGGTTACATTGGATGCTGGTTCTTGCTCGTCACGTGTATCATTTAACGTGCCTGACGCCCACACCCAAGGTATTGAATTTGAGCTTACGCGTCAGTTTACTGACCAGCTCTTTTTCTCATTAACGGGTAGCATCATTGAAGCCGAGTTCGATTCAACCGTTGTTGATGGTGATGGTGCGGTACTAGGTGGCGTAGAAGACGGTAACCGCCTAGCTTCAGTACCTGAAGAGAGCTTTGCCATCGCATTTACCTACGATTTAGCGCAGCCTTTATTCTCTTCAAACAGCACCTATTTCCAAGGCTCTTACCAGTACGTGGGAGACCGTATAACCCAGCCTAGTGACCAAGTTGCAGGCGCAGGTATATTCACTTCAGGCCTTGCCTTTGGCGGTGCCACTGGCGCAGAAACAACGGAATTAGACTTGTTGTTAGACGACTACGGCACGCTTAATATGAGCTTCGGTCTTACCTACGATGACTATGAAATATTACTGTATGCAAACAACCTGTTCGACGAAAACGCGCAGCTATCCTTTGATAGAGAACGTGGTGGACGAGCTCGACTTGGATTTACGGTGAACCAGCCACGCACCATTGGTGCGACGTTCCGCTATTTCTTTCAGTAAAGAGTGATAAATGTCTCTGCCTGAGGAAATATCCCTTCAGGTAGAGGCTTCACTTTCTTTTGGGAAAAGAGTGGAGTTGGCCGTAAGCCGGGTTCTGTCGTGGGCAACCATTCCTCTAGATCAGCAATCGCTCACTGATTCAAGCAACCTACCCGATCCCCATGCGGGCCACACGTTGAGGGATCCTATTTGGTCTTGCTCCGGGTGGAGTTTACCTTGCCACACTCTGTTACCAGAGGTGCGGTGCGCTCTTACCGCACCCTTTCACCCTTACCGGCATGTAAACATGCTTAGGCGGTCTTCTCTCTGCTGCACTTGTCGTCGGCTCACGCCGCCCAGACGTTATCTGGCACCCTGCCCTTTGGAGCCCGGACTTTCCTCCCCTTTCTTACGAAAGCGGCGATTGCCTGGCCAACTCCGCGGCGCATTCTACATGAAGTCCCCTACAATAGCACCCTATTCCTGCTCGCTGTAAAAGCAGTGCTCAACGGCGCTTTTATCGAGCAGTTTGGTGATAATGAAAATTTGATCGCCCATTTCTATTTTGGTACTTCCTTTAGGTATAAGGGTTTCTTCACCGCGGGCAATCATCGCCACTACCGTATTATCGGGAAGGGCTAATTCGCTAATGGTTTTATGTAGTGCTGGCGATAACTTCGAAACCTCTATTTCTATAAGCTCGCGCTTGCTCTTAGCGACTTTTACAATCTCCAGCGTGCTCGATTCCTTTACTTCATCGTCCAATACTAAGCCTAACTTACGCGCCGCATAAGGTAAGGTGGAACCTTGCAACAAGGCAGAAATAAGCACGATAAAGAACACCACATTAAAAATGAGCTCGGCGTATGGCATGCCGAATATTAGCGGAAATATAGCGAGTATAATTGGCACCGAACCACGTAAGCCTACCCATGAGATTAGCATTGATGCTTTGAACGAAAATTTCGAAAGCAACAAAATAGGCATAACCACCAGCGGACGTGCAATAAAAATAAGCACAAACGCAATTAAAAGGCCTTCTTTCCAATTAACAAACAGCTCGGTGGGCGTTACCAACAAACCTAAGATAACGAACATGGCAATTTGCCCAAGCCACGCCAGCCCATCCAGAAACACAAACGTATTACGCTGATAAGCAAAGCGGCTGTTACCCACGATAACACCCGTAATAAAGGTAGCGAGAAAGCCGCTGCCATTTAAGTTCGCAGCAAGGCCAAAAGACAATACACCAAACAACATCACAAATACCGGGTACAAACCGATGGCCATTAAGGTGACGCGTCTGAAAAGCCATACTGCAATACCGCCGATGGCAAGGCCCACTATCGCTCCCGCTCCCATTTGACTGGCAAACAGCGAAAGTAAGTCAACTGGCTTAGTGGTGCTGTCTTGAATAAGCGTTATAAGGCCAATTGTGAGGAATATGGCCATTGGATCATTCGACGCACTTTCTAGTTCTAGTGTGGATTTTATTTTTGAAGGAATGCGTATACCAGCGTTGCGCAAAACAGAAAACACTGCTGCGGCATCTGTCGACCCGACAATAGCACCAAGCAATAAGCCCTTATAAAGCGGTAAATCGAGAATAACCATAGCAGCGATACCGGTGACCACTGCCGTACCAATTACGCCAAAAGTGGCGAGTAACGCGGCGGGTTTCCACGCCTGCGCTATGGACTTTTTTGACGTTTGTAGACCGCCATCAAATAGGATGAGAATAAGCGCAAATGTACCAATGGCATGCGCAGCATCAGCATTATCGAAGAAGATTCGGCCGATACCATCTTCTCCAGCCAACATACCTACACCAAGGAATAAAACTAAAACAGGTACGCCAAAGCGCGGGGACAATTTACTGGCCAGCACGCCCAAAATGGCAAGCACTGCACTGAGTAAAATAATGTGATCAACTGCAAACATTATACGTTCCTTATTGCCCTTGATGCTCTCACGCAAATTATTCGGGTATGCGTGAGAGCATCAAGGGTTCCTGTTAATACTGCTACCTTACCGCGTTTTTGCACCAATGTATTGAGGTACAAGAGCCCGCTGAGGTATTGGGGTTAAGGAACTTGTGCCGCCTAAGGGATGTGCGACAACGAAGCCTTAATCTCTTCTGCAGTAGGCTTTAACTGCGCTTTACCTTGTTTCTCTCTTCTGCTGCCCAACAAATACAGCAGCGTAGAGGTGATAAACAAGGTCGATGACGTGCCAATCACGACAGCAAAAACCATAGGGACTGCAAAACTTTCTACTGCATCACCGCCAAAAATAGCCATTGGTAACAACGCCAACAGCGTGGTAACGGAAGTGAACACCGTGCGGCTTAGCGTGCTGTTCACGGCCTCATTAATAGTATCTGCCAATGGCTTGTTTGGGTCTAAACGCAATAATTCACGGATGCGATCAAGCACCACCACCTTATCGTTTATAGAGTAACCAATGAGCGCCAACAGTGCTGCGACAGCCGTTAAGTTAAATTCGATGCCCGTAAGCGCGAAAAAGCCTATGGTTTTGGTTAAATCGAGTATCACGGTTAGCAGCGCTGCGCTCGCAAAATGCGCTTCAAAGCGTGCCCACAGATACACCAACATGCCGCCACCTGCGATAAGCAATGCTAGAATGGATAGCTCGGCAAAGCCTCCGCTGACTTTGGGTCCAACCATATCAATTTTATCAAAACTTACCTCACTGTCGGCTTGCGAAATCGCACGCTTTAGTGCGTCAGTCTGCTTTGCGTTACTATTTTCAAGCTCGCCACTGCTATCTAGAACAGGGGCTCGCAATAAATAGTGATGTTCACTGCCATATTCTTGAATTGCTATTTGATCAAAGCCATTGCTTTCAATCACATTCCTTAGCTCATCGGTACTAAGGTTTGGTGCGGTCAACTCAATCATGGTGCCACCGGTAAAGTCGACGCCATAATGTAAGCCAGGCTTAGCAAACAAGCCGATTGAAAGCACTGTTAGCACTACCGAAACAGCGAGTGCAATTTTACGCTTTGCCAGAAAATTAATACCGCTTAGCTTATCGCTTAACCGCAAAAGCGGTGATGAAAAGCGCAAAGGAACGCGCTGCTGCGCGCGATCTTGCGTATTCTTGTGCTTCGACTTAACCACTCTTAGCATTAACATTTTAGTTAGAGCTACAGCAGTAAATACCGAAGACACCAGACCAAGGGCAATTGTAATTGCAAACCCTTTAATAGGGCCGCTTCCAAACATAAACAACAAACTTACCGCTATTAGTGTGGTGAAGTTTGAATCCACAATAGTCGCGAACGCTTTATCAAAACCCACTTCTATTGCACTGGCTGCCGGACGACCTTTTTTACTTTCTTCACGAATACGTTCATTAATCAAAATGTTCGCATCGACCGCCATGCCCATGGTTAGGATCAAACCTGCTATGCCCGGTAACGTCAGGGTTGCGCCAAACAGGGTTAATGCGCCAAACACCAATGCCATATTGATACAAAGAGCAAAACTTGCGATAGCGCCCCACCTGCCGTAAATCGCTACCATAAATGCCAATACCAGTAATGCACCTGCCACGCCGCTTTCCACTCCGGTTTGAATTGCATCGCTGCCTAAATCTGGCCCTACCGTGCGTTCTTCTATAATGGTAAGTGGCACAGGTAGCGCACCTGTGCGAAGCATTAATGCGGTGTTGCCCGCCTCCGGCAATGTAAAGTTACCGGTTATTTCACCACGACCACCTGGGATCACGCTATTTATGACGGGGGCTGTAACCACTTTGTTGTCAAGGACGATAGCAAGCACACGGCCGATGTTGTCACGTGTCATAGTGGCAAACTGCTTGGCACCTGCGCTGTCTAATCGGAACGTCACTACTGGCTGGCCATTTTCACTACTTAAGACACCTGCCGCATCAGTAATATGTTCACCTTCTAGCGCCACTTTTTGCTCTAAGCGATAGGTATTACCCGCCGCATCTTGCTTATTCATAACCTGCTCAGACTGGCTATTCGCGGCCCAGTGAAAAGTCATTTGTGCGGTAGTGCCCAATAATTTTTTAACTTGAGTGGGGTCAGACATACCCGGCATCTGAACTAAAATGGCGTCTTTACCTTGTAGCGTAACGCTAGGCTCAGTAAGCCCCGTTTCGTTCAAACGCTTTCGAACTACTTCAACACTTCGGCTTAACGTGTCTTTAACCAGTTGTTCGGTGTATAGCTCGTTAAGCCTAAGGGTAACGGTGCTTTGCTTTATCTCTACATCAAGTGCGCTTGAACCATTTGGCTGAGCGGAAATTTGATATGCGGTGTCTTTTACCTTTCTCGCATCATCTGCACTACGCAATGTAAAGACGACACTTCCAGAACGACTATCTTTATGAGTGAGTGAATGAGACGTTTTTGTATAGCGCACGTTTTGACTGCGCAATTCGCTAAGTAAGTCGCTCGAAAAGCTGTTGAGTTGCTTTTCAAACAAGGCGTTGGTGTCTGCGGCTAATAGCAGATGCGAACCACCTTGCAAATCTAAGCCTAAAGATAGTGTGGAAGTGGTGTACCACGTAGGTAACTGCTGTTTAATTGATTGTGGCAATATGTTGGGCGCAGCGCTCAGTAAACCGAGCATAACGATGAGCACATACACAAAGCCACGAAATGAAAATCGTGCCATTTTAGAATCCTGAATAATTAAGTTTTTAAAGCGCCTTAATATGCAGCTAAGCGAACGTGCTAGCGCATTAAGACAAAAAGAGAATTAGCTCAGAGATAAAGGTGGGCCGCGAGAAGGTTGGCGGTAGTGTTTGCGAGCACGGGGTACAACATTTGCCATACCCAAACACGACACAATAGCCAGAGCAATAAACCCCAAGGTCAATTCAACAATTGCCTCAAGTCCATCGCCTTGATCGTCACTGTTTTCTAGCTTAGTGCCGGTAAACCGTAACGAATAGCTTTTGCCCGCGTAGTTAAATTGGGCAAGTGGTGACTGCTGACTTACTTCAACTTCATTATTAATTTGACCACTTTGGAAGCTTGCACTAAGGATGAGACACGAGAGTACCCATGCCATGAATAGCGGCATGTAGGACGAAAACCCGTGGCGAAAGTTTAGTGCTCTCAAAGTAGTGAATTGTCTATCTGTGAAGGAAAAGTCGCGCTATAAAACACGCGCTGTTTTATAGCGCACATATTGGGATGAGTATACATTATTCAATATCGTGAGTAACGAGATTACCGTTGAAGCACATAATTTTTGGGTTTTACATTTCTGCCCATCGCTTCTTCTTGTAAGTTTACTCACTTGGATACAAGGTGATTTTATGTGCTTTTTGTATATCAATTGGCAATGAAGCCATTGCTAGACATAACAGGAAATCGCGAGCCATTTGAGGCCATTTATAATGAATACACCCAGGAGAATGTCGTTAAGTTCCTTACGGTAGACACACGCAATCCGTCTTCCATATTGAATTCCCTTCAATACGCAAGAGATAATGCGCGCACAATCACAGACGTTATTCCAACAGAAGTTATAAGTAAACGCTGGAAATGGAAGCCAGAACACAAAAGTAAGAAGACAAAACAAAGCCCGCGCTAAGCGGGCTTTGTTATATACATAGCAACCTTGTGTAGTCAGGTATTACACAACCGCGATCACATCTTCTTTTGCAAGGCGTGCTTTAGGTAGACCATGGTTCCAATCTTGCGCTGTATCTGGGTAGCCCATGGCAAGTGCCACTTCGCAAACGTGCCCGTCTAGCTCATCTTTAAACTGTTCGCCAAGCAGTTCGGCGTCAACACCTTCCATCGGCGTAGACGCTATGCCTAAACGCGCCAGCGTGTGAAGAACATTGCCTAGCGCTAGATAAACTTGCGCTTTGGTCCAAGCCGCGTTGTTACCGTTCTCATCGGTGTTCGCTTCAGCAAATGCGTAAGCGCCCATGAAGTTTTCACGCATATCTTCGGGTAGATGACCAGACGATACTTCTGCATCGACACGCTTTACAAATTTCTCTTTTGTAAATTTAGGGTCATAGGCAAACAGAATGGTATGCGATGCTTCTTTAGCGTGATGCTGATTGAACTGATGCTTGTTGGCAAAGCTATCGTGTAAACGCTGCTTGGCTTCATCACTTTCAACAACCACAAATTTCCATGGCTGAGAGTTGATTGAAGACGCAGATAGTCTCAACGCCTCAAGAATTGTCGCCAGATCATCAGCTGAAATGCGTTTACTCGCATCGTACTGTTTAACCGTGTAACGCTTATTTAAATCTTCAATAATTGGATGAGACACAACTAACTCCTCAATACGTCTGCTATTTGTTGTTCACGCACGAATGCAGCGAACAGAAAATTAAAGTACTCAATGAATATGGCGTGTATGGTATAGATTCAGCTTTTCAATGATTAGCCCCATAAAAAACGAATCAGTTTCAAATATTTTTTGATAATAAAAAATTCGATAATAGTTAATACCGCCAGCAGCGTGCATTTCACAATTTATGGGTTAAGCGCTATGCTGATCAATAGAATTACAAAAAACCATTTAAAAACATTAGGTTTACCTTATGATTAGGCATTTACTCCTCCCTCTTTTTCTCGCATCGTCTCCCGTACTCGCAGACAGTGGATCTCGCTTAATTGCATCTGGTGGTATTACAGGTTTCGAGGGCACTGCGGGTGGCGGCATTACGCCTTGGGCATTTATTGGCGGATACGCGAGTAAAGAAGAGGTCAGTTATTCGGCAAATATTCAGTACTTAAGCCTAAGCGATTATTCCCTTACAACAGCAGGGGCAAGTGTTAGTTTGTTTGACCGTATAGAGCTTAGCGTGCAGCTACAGCGCCTCGATATTGCTTCAGGGTTAACAAGCAACGTTTTCGCGTTACTCACAGAAGGTGCTATTACAAACGCCAACAGCACCACCATTGAGCAAGATATAATCGGTGCAAAAGTTAAGGTTCTTGGCGATGGCGTCTTTACTCAAAACTCATGGATACCCCAAATATCCATCGGCGCACAATACAAGAAAAACAGAGACTACGACAGCTCTCTTTCGCTACCCGACGGTACGACCCCCTTGCCCGGCGTAGGCGTACCAATGCTGCTAGGAGCGACAGACGACAGTGGTACCGACGTTTACCTTTCAGCCACGAAACTGTGGTTGGGCACCCCATCAGGTTATAATTTACTCACCAATCTTACCGCGCGATATACGAAGGCGAATGTGTTTGGCTTACTTGGATTTGGTTCTGGAAACAACGATAGCGCTAAGCTCGAATGGGAGGGCTCTGTAGCGGTATTAATTAGCCCTACCACAGCAATTGGCACAGAGTTTAGAACGCAAACCAATCGATTAGGAGGCTTAGCTGAAGAAGACACCGTTGTTGATGCGTTTATTGCCTACTTCCCAAATAAATCTATTTCAATTACCGCTGCCTATGTGGATTTGGGCAATTTACCTTTGCAAGAAAGTTCTTCAGGATTTTATCTAACGGTAAACAGCACTTTTTGATAGGGGAACGAAATGATCAGACACTGCTTCCGGTTAATGGTAATTGCTGCGTTAAGCGTATTGATAACCGCATGCGCCAGCGCTCCTGAACAAAACCTTTATGAAGAAATTGGCGGCCATAAAACGCTCAATACCATATACGGCGTAGCGATTACACGAATTTACACTGACCCCGTAATTGGTCATTATTTCAAAGGTGTTCCCAAAAAACATTTAAGAGATCAACTTGTATTGCAAACATGCGAGCTTATTGGCGGGCCTTGCGAATATGATGGAAAAACAATGTTGGAGTCTCACACGGGTCTCAATATTAAGGAGCGTGAATTTTACATATTGGTGGAGTATGTCCAAGGTGCGATGCGCGATGTGGGACTAACCTATCAACAAGAAAACCGCATTCTTAAGCTGCTAGCGCCCATTAAGTACGAGACGGTTGGCTTGTAAAACTCTTTAGTGCCTTGAGTAAATACTACTAAATTTTAAAATAATAAATTTTGGAATCCGTACTTTTAAACAACTAAATTATTGAGTGTTTCTTTTGGCAATTGATGCCTAGAAACACTCGATAATTGATTGCTATCGCAAAATTTATTCAAGAAAGTTGATTGCATCGTGTACAAAAAATCAACCCAGCAAGAACTAAAATAAAATAAGCCGATATAGAAGGTGCTGAGACTGCAACTACATCATCAGGCTGATCTGGTGCAGCGCCAGCGGGTAATATTACCTGATAGTGAATAGCACTCAAAGCGTCACTTCCGCCAGAGTAACTTATATTGAGCGAATTGAGCCCAACTGTTAGGTAAGAGGTAACATCAAACTCGAATAGATCCCATAAAGCACCATTCGTGACCGATGAGCCAGCCGTTGCGGGGACGCTCAAACCATCAAAGTCAACGTTGACAACCGAGCCGTTAATGCTAAAAAGGCCATCCGCAAAACTCTGACCATCGGAGACTCCTAGTAACAGTCTTGCAGACCCTGAATTATAATTTATTCCTGACAATGAAGTGTCCCATCCTAAGGGATCATAAATATTATCGAAATTTGCGTCATTGCCTTCGAAAGTAACAACATCAGTATTGTTGCTATCATCCCCATCATCATAATAAACAACTAGTGATGCGCCATTGCTGTTATTCGGGCTTAGGCCAGATAGGCTGTAGATACCGTCTCCGGTGATAATATTCGTAACATCGGCTCTGTAGGCTTGGCTATTATCTTGACCCCAGAAGTTGTCATCGGAAAAGCCTATATTAGTACCAACTATGCTCGTACCATTAAATAATGCACTAGCGTTGAACGATGGGTCGCTCGAATTAGTAGGTCCGTGCCAATAGAGATAAGCCTGCTCGATGGACCCTGAGGTACCTGAAAGCGTTATGTCTCCACTTCCATTTCCTCTTAATCCACCAACTCCAGCATAAGCAATATCTGTATCAAAAAATGTACCCGCACTAGTGATAACACTTGCATGAGTCTGTAGCGAACCAAAAATAAATAGTAAAAGCGAAAATGTCTTTATGTTCTTCATAAACAAATCCTTTATGTGTAGTCAAATTCGACATTACCGCTTAATATGTCAGGTTGAATGCAGCATAATTGGTGCCAATGAATAAGTTGTTGATAATATCGATTAAACTAAAAGATAGATGTTGTAAATGTAAAATTATTCGACACAATGACTTTTACTGACCTAGCATTTCTACTTAGCACCTTTCCTTGCCAATTAGCAGCGTTACAGATGAGCTGATAAAGCGCGACATATCTGCTACACAAAAATTCCATTAATAATTAAAGTGTATATCGATTGCTCTTATTGATACGGATAAATTGCGGCAGTCGTAAACGACAAAAGAGAAATTTTGGCTGTTTACCTTTTACAAGATTTAGCAAGTTCCTCGGACAACTTTTTTATTTAAAACTATTAATTTAATCAAATCACTCTTTTTAAGTGATTTCGCGGTAAATTGTGCGAAAAACGTGTTCGCTTTCTACGAAAAAGCCATTGGTCGGTAATAATAAAACGGGAGGATAAAACCCCAAAGATATAGACCAGCGAACCTGTAAGATAGGGGCCTGGTACAAAACTACCCGCTAATGCTAAACGAAGCTTAAATTAATAACGTTTCGCGCGGCAAAAATGTTGTTCGCGTGATTAAAAATAGGAATTTTGCTTAACAACATGACTCTATCAACGCTGCTTCAACAGCTCATAAACCAACATTTTATCAATAAATTGAAAAATTAAATTATTGGTTTCAGTTATGTGATTAAGTGCAAGGTGATGTTAAAAGAAATTAGAGGCTTACCTACAGCTAACTCAGTGTCAACATCACCATTTTGTGAGCAAAAGGCAAAAGCGCCCACATTCAGTTTACGAACCTCAAATTAAGAGCAAGGGTCAAGTGAATTTCAGTTTTTTGAGCGAATGCGCATGAAACATTAAAAATTGTGATTATCAATAAGGCTTTTCTTATATTGAAAAAGCTAACTGTGCCTCTCAATTCAACAATTGCCACTAGGCACAGTTTCAACTAGTTTCTACGAATAATTAGTTAGGCGTAATTGCGTTGTGGTAAACGTCTTGCACGTCATCACAGTCGTTAAGCATGTCCATGAATTTTTCAAACATCGGCATGTCTTCTTCGCTTATCTCAGTTTCGGTCTGAGGCATCCAGCTCATTTCTTCTGCAATAAAGCTAATGTCTGGGTAGGCTTCCGTTAGCGCTGTTTTCACTTGATAGAATTCAGTGTGTGGCGCGTAAACTGTAACTTTACCGTCTTCAACTTCAACATCAGTTACGTCTACGTCGGCTTCCATTAGCACTTCTAGGATAGCGTCTTCGTCGTCACCTTCAAACTGGAATACCGCTTGGTGGTCGAACATATGCGATACCGCACCCTGTGCACCAAGTTTCGCGTTGGTTTTAGTAAAGCAGTTACGTACTTCAGTGATGGTGCGGTTTGCATTGTCAGACAAGCAGTCAACAATGACCATGCAGTTACCTGGGCCAAAACCTTCATAACGCATAGGCTGAAAGTCTTCGCCAGCGCCACCAGCGGCTTTATCAATCGCTTTTTCAATAACGTGGCTTGGTACTTGGTCTTTCTTCGCCTTTTCCATTAGGCGGCGAAGTGAAAGGTTGGTGTCTGGATCGGCACCACCATTTTTCGCACATACGTAAATTTCTTTACCGTATTTAGAATAAACTTTAGTTTTTTGGCCGGCAGTTTTTGCCATGGCGTTTTTACGAACTTCGAATGCTCTTCCCATCTTAAAATTCTCTTTC
Organism: Alteromonas sp. DY56-G5; assembly: GCF_041414725.1. Classification (NCBI taxonomy): domain Bacteria; kingdom Pseudomonadati; phylum Pseudomonadota; class Gammaproteobacteria; order Alteromonadales; family Alteromonadaceae; genus Alteromonas; species Alteromonas sp. DY56-G5. Next base: position 39,250 of record NZ_JANHZQ010000029.1, read on the forward strand.
TCGCAATTTGAAATGCTGCGTTGGGTTTTATCGGGCTACCTGTTGCCTGACCGTTCATCAGGCGCATCGCTCTGCCTTACTTTGTAGCATTGCCGAACTCGACGTTTCAATAAATGGTCGAACGCGACGGTGCTAAAAATTGCCAAGCGAAACACTGCCCAAAATAACGGTAGGCTAAGCGACACAAAAAATTTGGGCGAAATTCTACCTTAATTTTCGTGTAATACCAATGTGAACGCCCCTAGAAAGGGTGTAGGTTGGTAGCTTTCACATTTTCAATGAGGTCAAAATGTACTCTGACCCCATATTTATGCTTACGGCAAATGCTCGGTTGCCAGGTAGTCGTGTGACTGCATTTCCTTTAAGCGGCTAAGACAGCGCCTGAACTCAAAATTAAGTAGCCCCTCGGTGTACAAGCTTTCCAGCGCGACTTCTGCAGATATGATCAGCTTTACATTTCGCTCGTAAAATTCGTCCACCATCGCAATAAAACGACGCGCCACATCGTCATTATGCTGGCCCATTTCCTTAACATTGGCTAATAGCACGGAGTGATAACAACGGCTTAACTCAATATAGTCGCTCTGGCTTCTGGGCCCGCCACACAGGGCTTTAAAATCAATCATCAATACCCCGTCAGCGTTTCTAAGCGTCGGTATTTTTCGGTTGTTTACCTCAATATCTTCGCCTTTAGAGCCTTCTTCCGGAGCTAATTGGGAAAAGTAGCTATGCAAGTTTTCGGTGGCTTCGCCATCAAGTGGGTAGTGATAAATTTCGGCTTGCTCTAACGTTCTAAGACGATAATCAATACCGCTATCAACATTTACCACGCGGGTATTCTGATTGAGTAGATCGATAGCAGGTAAGAACCGCGTACGCTGCAATCCGTTTTTATACAAATCGTCAGGGACTATGTTCGACGTCGCCACCAGCACAATACCGTGACCAAACAGCTCTTCCATTAACGTGCCTAAAATCATGGCATCGGTTATATCAGACACGAAAAACTCGTCAAAGCATATTACCCGCGCTTCTTTTGCTAACTTAGCCGCTACCAGCTTTAGCGGGTCTTGTGCGTTTTTAAGCTGCTTTAGTTCATCGTGCACACGGTACATAAAGCGGTGAAAATGCACGCGCATTTTCTTTTCGAAAGGCAAACAGTCGTAGAATGTATCTACTAAATAGGTTTTGCCTCGCCCTACACCACCGTAAAAGTAGATGCCCTGGATACCAGGCTTCGCATGGCCTTTCCCAAACGCTGCTTTTAACTTTACCCGCCACGTCGTTTTCTTTTCAGGTTGGGTAAGTTCATCAAACAAACGCTGAAGTTCTTTTACTGCATTTTCTTGCGCCGCGTCGTAATGAAAGTCAGACGACTGAAGATCTAGCTGATATTTTTCCCATGGCGTCATCGCCGAAACCACTCCGTACAAAAGTCAATAGCGGCGCTTGCTGCACCGACCTGCTTGAATTTCTCAATTATGACCTTAATTTTAATGGAAATCACGGTAGAATCTCACATTGAAATTCGACATACACCGAATAAATGTCACGATGTATGCGCTTTTCGGGTTCGACCTTGCTATATTCAGCGTATGGTCGAAAGCAGCTTTTAGATCGTAGAAGTAAAGGTCGGCTGCAAGATGTAGATTGATTCGGAGAATATAATGGAATTGTTAGTATCTCTTGCTTTGTTAGTAGTTGGGTTAATTATTGGCTTTTTCGCAGGTCGCTTTTTTCAACAAAAGCAGGGCGCAGGCAATACTGCACAGACTGAGAAGCAAGTTAAAGAGATCCTCGCGCAGCAGGCGCAACACCACATTCATCAAACTCGTCAAAGCTTAGAGAGCATTGAAAGCCAGTGCGAAACCTTAAAGCAACAAATTGAAGAGTATGAATTGCTGCTTGAGCAAGGCAGCGATGATGACAGCAAAGTTCCTTTTTATGGGGAACAAGCAACTACGTATTTACGTAACAACCTAAAAGGGTCTGACAAATCGAGAGTTCAGCGTGTATCTGACACACAGCCAAGAGACTTCGCTAACTCGGGTTCTGGGCTGTTCGTCGGCGGATCTGATAAGAATACCGCAGAAAAACAGTAACATCGGGAACTTTATCACGACCTCGGACTCTTTTAGTGAAACCATGCTATGTCGCATATAACATGAAGGAGTGTAAGCGAACATGAAAATGTCTTTCCGCCATTGTCTATTGGCGTCTGCCGTTGTTGTAAGTTCATTGGGCTTTACTGCTAGCACACAGGCGGCGTTACCGTTCTTTTCTGATAAGAAAGATGAAGTTCCCTCTTTAGCCCCTATGCTAGAAGAAGCTACCCCAGCGGTAGTAAGCATTGCGGTAGAAGGAACACAAACCTCTACGCAGCGTGTACCCGAGATGTTTCGCTACTTCTTCGGTGCTCCGCAAGAACAGGTTCAAGAGCGCCCTTTCCGAGGTCTTGGTTCTGGTGTCATCATAGATGCCGATAAAGGTTATGTCGTTACCAACAACCACGTTGTTGATAATGCAGATGAAATCACTGTTAAGTTAACTGACGGTCGCGAGTTTAAGGCGAAAAAGCTAGGCTCTGACGAGCAAAGCGATATCGCGTTACTTAAAATAGAACCTGATGATTTAAAAGCGTTACCGCTTGCCGATTCTGACGCGCTGCGCGTAGGCGACTTTGTAGTAGCTATTGGTAATCCGTTTGGTCTTTCTCAAACGGTTACCTCTGGTATTGTAAGTGCTCTGGGCCGCTCTGGCTTGAACATTGGTGGTTATGAAGACTTTATTCAAACCGACGCAGCAATTAACCGCGGTAACTCAGGCGGTGCGTTAGTTAACCTTCACGGTGAGCTGGTTGGTATCAACACCGCTATTTTTGGTCCTAACGGCGGCAACGTCGGTATTGGTTTTGCTATTCCTGCCAATATGATGAAAAGCCTAATTGATCAAATTGCAGAATTTGGTGAAGTTCGCCGTGGCCTTCTAGGCATTTTAGGTAGCGATATTGACGCGGGCCTTGCCGAAGCCATGAATGCGGAAGTGAACATTGGTGCGTTCGTGAGCGAAGTGCAGCCAGACTCTGCCGCTGAAAAAGGTGGTCTGCAAGCCGGTGATATTATTACTGCCATTAATGGTCGTAAACTTCATAGCTTCCAAGAACTGCGCGCAAAAATTGCGAGTATGGGCGCGGGCGCTGAAGTTGAACTCACTGTTATGCGCAAAGGTAAGAAAATGAATGTAGACGTTGTATTAGATGACGCTACAGACACGACAGTGACGGCTGCTCAAATTCACCCAGCCCTAGAAGGTGCAACCCTGTCTAACGGCACTGACGATGCTGGTAATGCTGGTGTAGTGGTTTCTGATATTGAGCGTGGTGCGCCTGCGGCGAGAATTGGCCTTCAATCTGATGATGTGATAATTGGCGTTAACCGCGTACGTACGTCCACGGTTGCAGAGTTTAGAAATGCACTAGACGAAGCCAAAGGCGTTATCGCACTCAATGTAAAACGTGGAAACTCTACGCTTTACTTGGTAATCAGACAGTAGCAATTTAACTGTTCAATAACGTTCCCCGCTCAGACGCGTTGGTGTCCAAGCTGGGAATCAGCATAAAAACGGCGCTTTATTAGCGCCGTTTTTGTTTTCAAATGATGACCGTTGAAAACAGTGTGCTCCTAGCTTCCTAACGGGGCTTCTTTACGGACTTCTCTAATAAGCCGCATTCTCGAGCTACACCTATATCCACGTGAATAAGGCTATATGAACAGCATGAAAGGTTTTGAAGTACATACTAGTGCAAATTGAGTTGCACAAAATTTGCGTTTCATTACGGTAGTTTATTAAATAAAGTGATATCCTTTGCCGTAAGATGATAATTTAAGAATGTTGCGCTTTAAGATTGTGAAGTAGTGCTGAGTTAACGGCACGTATTAATTAAGTGCGACAGATAACAAAAAGTGTGATTTGTGACTGGCCGCTCAATTTTTAACTTCTTACTAAAATCTGTATTTCTTGGCGTAGCTGTTGCTGCATTACTGTTAGTTTTTCTACCCGATCTACGTCAAGGCAAAGGCCTTGCTCAAGGGTTCTTTAACTCTCCCTCGGTAAGCGCTAGTCGCGAAAGCTATTTTACTGCCCTAAGCCGCTCTGCGCCTGCAGTAGTCAATATCTACAGCGTCAGTATTGAGAACGGTTCAGGCCTATTCAGAAATCAATCTCGTGGGCGCACCAATTTGGGTTCTGGCGTTATCATGACAGAAAATGGCTATTTGCTTACCTGTCACCACGTAGTTGCAGATGCAGATAGCATTTACGTGGCGGTTCAAGATGGACGTATTTTGGAAGCGCAAATTGTGGGCACCGACCCACTGACAGACCTTGCCGTGTTAAAAGTCACCGCTGATAACCTGCACATTATTCCTCAGGTATCAGAACCTGACACCCATGTGGGTGATGTGGTGATGGCGATTGGTAATCCTTTCGATCTGGGACAAACCATTACTCAAGGCATAGTAAGCAGAGCCGGACGAAATGGTCTATCTAATTATGTTGATTTCATTCAAACCGACGCAGTTTTGAACCAAGGTAACTCTGGTGGCGCGCTGGTAGATAGCAATGGTATTTTGCTGGGTATCACTAACGCCAACTTCCAGGTGCTAGATTCAAATAATCGCGCTCGCAATGTAGACGGCATTAACTTTGCCGTGCCTTACGAATTAGCTAAGCGAGTCATGGATGAAATTATTAGCAATGGACGTGTTGTTCGCGGGCAGCTTGGCTTTGTTGGCGGTGAAAACCGCAACCGACCAGGCATAGACGTTTCAGCAGTAGCTAAAGGCAGCCCTGCCGACATCGCGGGTATCCGCCCTGGCGACATCATAGTAGCCATAGACGGCGTACGTTTAGAAAGCGCATCAAAAACGTTAGATATGATTGCCGAAACCGAGCCCGGTACTGAACTTGAAATTGAGCTCAGCCGCGACGGGCGTTCAATTACTCTTACGGCAACGGTCGCAGAGCTTCGCGCTGGTCAATAAGTATTGTTGGAGCTGGCAGATTAGTTCGGCTTCCCAAGTTTAGAACGTGAAGATTTAATACCAGTCTGCATAGATAATAGACACAAAAAAAGCGCCAGATAGATATGCTATCTGGCGCTTTTTCGTAGAAGTGCAAAACCTTGAGTTATTCTTTCACTCTTTCAATGATGGCACCCAAGCCACCCAGCTTCTCTTCAATGGCTTCATAACCACGGTCTAAGTGATAAATGCGATTCACGTGAGTCTCACCTTCTGCGATGAGCCCAGCTATCACCAAGCTTGCCGACGCGCGCAGGTCAGTAGCCATTACCGGAGCTCCTTTAAGACTTGAGCTGCCTTTAGACACTGCTGAGTTCGCTTCTAACGCGATTTCTGCGCCCATACGTTGTAACTCTGGCACGTGCATGAAGCGGTTTTCAAAAATGGTTTCTGTAATTACGCCCGTGCCTTCGGCAACACAGTTCAAAGTAACAAACTGCGCCTGCATATCCGTAGGGAATGCTGGATGTGGTGCGGTTTTAACTCGCACAGCCTGCGGTTTGCGCCCTTCCATGTCTAGCTCTATCCAGTCATCACCAGTGGTGATTTTAGCTCCGGCCTGCTCTAACTTATCTAGCACCGCATCTAATGTATCTGGCGCCGCATGAGTACAGCGTATTTTCCCACCTGTCACAGCGGCCGCTACCAAGAAAGTACCGGTTTCTATACGGTCAGGCAGCACTGCATAATCACAACCGTTTAAGGTTTCCACGCCCTCAATGGTTATTTTATCGCTTCCTGCACCGCTAATTTTCGCGCCCATCTGAATAAGACAGTTTGCTAAATCAACGATTTCGGGCTCGCGTGCCGCGTTTTCAAGAATGGTTGTTCCGTCAGCCAGCGCCGCTGCCATCAGTAGGTTTTCAGTGGCACCCACGCTTACCATATCCATGAAAATACGCGCACCTTTCAGACGACCATCGACTTCGGCTCGAATGTAGCCTTCGTCTACTTCAATCTTCGCGCCCATCTTTTCAAGGCCAGTTAAATGAAGATTTACCGGGCGCGCACCTATAGCACAGCCACCGGGCAAAGAGACATTCGCTTTACCTTGCTTAGCTAGCAATGGGCCAAGTACCAAGATAGACGCACGCATAGTACGTACTAACTCATAGGACGCTGTAACGCTTTGTAGCGTACTCGCATCGATAACGATATCGTTAGGTGCGGGTAGTGCGACTTCAACACCTAATTCACGCAAAAGTGCCGTCGTAGTATTGATGTCACGAAGACGAGGAACGTTGGTGTAACGACAAGGAGAGTCGGTCAGCAAGCTTGTCATCAACAATGGTAAGGCCGCGTTTTTAGCGCCAGAGATGCGCACGGTACCGTTGAGCGCAGGGCCCTTTTTAATTACGAGTTTATCCACGTGCTACGCCTATTATTGAGGAATATTAAACTGGCGCTCACGCTCCCAGTCTTTTACTGAAAACGTCTTGATGGTAATTGCATGCATGCTGCCGTCTGCAATTTTATCAGCCAAAGGCGCATATACCGCTTGCTGGCGCTTCACACGGCTCATTTCGTTAAAAGCATCGCTTACCGCAATAATATTAAAATGCGAACCTTCGCCCTTTACATGGACTTCGTGAAGGTCTAACGCATCTTTCAAGATTTTTTCAATTTCAGACAATTCCATAACTTACTTCTTAATTCGCTAACGGGTGTTTATTCTACGGGTAAAAAGCTATCTGCGTCGCTTATTTTAGCAAGCTTACGTAGCTTCTCAGGCATTTTATATAGGCTCATGCTAACACCATTTTGCTTTGCATCCCTAACGGCATTAATAAGCCAAGCCAAACCTGCACTGTCTGCGCGCTCAACATCACTTAAATCAACAAGACATCTTTTATTGTTAATCAAGGTGCTACGGTCATTTCCGTTCAAACTATCCCAGAAATTCTTCGACAGCGTTTCACGGTCAAGATGACCGTGAACCACTACATTGCCTTTGTCGTTTACCTCGAATAGGCTCACTCAGCCTCTCCTTCGATTTCGATTGGCTCGCCTTGCTTAAGCTCAACTGGCTTACCAATTTTGTCGCGCATTAGTGCGATAACTGCATCGATACCGTCTTGACGAAGGATTGATTCAAATTCGCTACGCTTGCTGTTTAGCATGCTGATGCCTTCAGCAACCATATCGTAGGCTTTCCACTCGTTCGTTTTACTGTCTTTACGAACTTTAAAAGCAATTTTGATTTCAGGGCGGTTTGGATCTTGAACCACTGCGCGCACTGTTACTGATTTTTTATCATCAAAAGAGGATTCAGGCTCAAAGATAACTTCTTGGTTGTCGTAGTAGCCCATTGCCACAGCGTAGGTTGTTACCAAATATTGACGAAATACGCTGATGTACTCGCCCATCTTCTCTTGAGGTACTGACTTAAAGTGTTTACCTAGTACCATAAAAGCAGCGAATTTGTAGTCGATATGAGGTACTAATTCTTCTTCCATAATAGTGCGTAGCATTTCAGGATCAGCTTTGATCGCTGCTTGGTTCGCTTTGATGCGCTCAAACGTACGGTTTGCTACGTCTTGAACCAATTCATACGGGTTTTGTTCATTAACTTCTTGTGCATTCGCTATGCCCGCTACAGACATCATGAAGATGCCAAGTGCTACCATAAACTTTTTCAAAATTACTCTCCTAACTTAAAACTCTATTTAGCAGACCTGATGGCAATCCAATAAGTTTCATCACGCCGCTGGAATAATTTAACGACCTGGTAATATACGTCTGGCCGTAATACTGCGATTAGTCTTCGTCGCTTCCGCGATTAAATAAGAACTGACCAATGAGATCTTCAAGAACCAAAGCTGACTTAGTATCCTGAAGGTAATCGCCATTCTGTAAATTAGCGACACCGTCGAAAGAGAAGCCAGGTTGGAAGCCAACATACTGTTCGCCTAGCAAACCCGAGGTCAAAATAGACACAGAGCTGGTTTCTGGAAAGCCGTTGTATTCATTTAAAATTGACAGCTCAACCACTGGCGTAAAATCTTCTTGGTCTAGCGTAATCGATGACACACGGCCAACCGTTACCCCACCAACCTTTACTGCCGATCTCGGCTTTAAGCCGCCAATATTGTCGAATTTTGCGTATAACGTGTAGGTATCGCCTTCGGTGGCTACCGTTTGGTTTGCTACTTTCAGTGCCAATAACAACAACGCACCGATTGTAAGCATGACAAACACACCAACCATTACTTCCGTTTTATACTTACTCATTCCAATCCCCTACTCGATACCAAACATAAGGGCGGTTAGCACGAAGTCCAGCCCTAATACTGCTAATGATGAATAGACCACCGTTTCGGTAGTCGCTTTGCTGATCCCTTCCGATGTTGGAATAGAATCGTAACCTTTAAATATGGCAATCCACGTTACAACCAAGGCAAACACGAGGCTTTTTATTACGCCGTTTATGACATCCTGGTTCCAATCTACTGTCGATTGCATAATTGACCAGTAGCTGCCTGCATCAACGCCTAGCCAATCAACACCCACTAAGTGGCCGCCTAAAATACCAATGGCACTGAAAATAATGGCAAGCATAGGCATCGCTAACATTCCCGCCCAAAAACGCGGAGCGACGATACGTCGTAGCGGGTCTACCGCCATCATCTCTAAACTACTCAGTTGCTCCGTGGCTTTCATTAAGCCTATTTCAGCTGTTAAGGCTGAGCCAGCTCGCCCAGCAAAAAGCAATGCGGTCACAACCGGACCAAGCTCTCTTAACAATGAAAGTGCGACCATGGGGCCTAAGCTACCTTCTGCGCCATAATCAACCAAAATGGTGTAGCCTTGTAGCGCCATTACCATGCCGATGAATAACCCCGACACCATAATAATTAGCAGCGACTGAACGCCCACTACATACAATTGCTTAATCACCAACGGTACATTTTTAAGCCTAGGGACAGCGATTAATGCACCAAACAACATAAGAGCTGCTCGACCAACCGCAGTGACCTTCCCTATCGTTTTAGCGCCTATTGATTGGAAGAACTTCATTTATCTGCCCCCAAGAAGCTTGCTTTCAAATCAGGTGCAGGATAATGAAATGGTACCGGACCATCTGCTTTTCCTTTCAAGAACTGCTGGACTAATTCAGAGTCACTTTCTTTGATTTGCTGCGCCGTTCCTTCACCGATAACCCGCTTGTCAGCTAAGATATAAATATAATCGGCAATGGTCAGTACTTCAGTGACATCGTGAGTCACCACAATACTGGTTAGATTAAGTGCGTCGTTTAATTCACGAATAAGCTTAACCAGCACACCCATTGATATAGGATCTTGTCCTGCAAAGGGTTCGTCGTACATGATTAAATCTGGATCTAGTGCAATCGCCCTAGCCAAAGCAGCCCTGCGCGCCATACCACCAGATAATTCACTAGGCATTAACTGAGCTGCACCGCGCAATCCTACTGCCTGTAGCTTTAAAGCGACAATTGTCGCAATAACGTCTTCAGAAAGTTTTGTATGTTCGCGAAGTGGAAACGCCACGTTATCGAACACACTCATATCGGTAAAAAGCGCACCACTTTGAAAAAGCATGCTCATTCTACGACGTGTCTCATATAGCGTTTTTCTCGACATAGAAACAATCGAATCGCCGTCGAATCTAACGTCACCTTCATCTGGCGTTAACTGCCCGCCAATAAGGCGCAGCAGCGTGGTTTTACCTATACCACTTGGCCCCATTACCGCAGTAATTTTGCCTTTGGGTACCTTTAGCGATATCCCATCATAAATGATGCGATCAGCGCGCTTAAAGGTAAGGTTATCTACTTCAACTAAATGATCCATAGTTACTTAAATGTCGACCCCTGACGTTGGATTGAGACCTTATAAAATAACGCGTTCAATCCACTTAGAAAATTTTAAAATTATAAGAGTAAGTGAGTATTCAATTTCTGTGCCTTCACTTGATCCACTCTTAAGGTTTACTGCACAGTTTACTTTATGAGCGCATAAAATCAAAAAAGTTTACTCTCCAGTGTACTTTTTTGAATTTATATCGCCAGACATTGCTTAGAACACCTTGTCTGGGCGGTGTAATTTAAGGGCATTGTACGCTTTTTCAAGCCCCTCGCCAAAGTCAAAAAGTTACAAGTTATGTTCGATTAAGACGAATATATACCAGTCCGTATAGATTATTACCCACGCAGCGAGAGTTAAAATGTTCGTAATCGCGGCGTGTTACCGCAGGTATAGTGGTTCTACATCAAGGTGACACAACAAAGAGTACGGACATTTTAAACTCGCCCTTCGGGAAGGTCTGGCAAACTTCCTAGCTTCATTCTGGGAATTTGAAAGGGAACAGCCATTCCTGCATTCCCACGCTTCGCTAGGAAACTTGCCAGCGCCTTCTGAGTGGGCAATTATCTATGCGGACTGGTATTCGGTATCTCACGCCCAAGTGCCCATCTAGTATCCTACAAGCCTCCCAAATCAATCCTAATACCATCCTATTTTGTTGTTTCTTAACTGAAACTGAATATGAAGTCTTGTGTGTGTAAGTGCGACCTAATTTGCGTATTCAGCGGAAATTTACGTCAATTGACAGTATTTGGCGAAAATAAAACGCTGCGAGCATAGGCAAATGGCACTCTTTTTGCGACAATCTAGCGAAATACTTTCTATTACAGGTTGTTGTGCTTTTAAACATTGTCATTTTTCTTGTTGGGCTGATTGTACTGAGTTGGAGCGCTGACCGGTTTGTATATGGCGCCTCAGCATTAGCAAAAAACATCGGCATTTCTCCAATGATGATCGGACTAACGATTGTCGCTATGGGATCTTCGGCACCTGAAATTGTGGTTTCCGCCATAGCCTCCGCAAATGGCAATATGAACACCGCCGTGGGTAACGCGCTAGGTTCTAACATCACGAACATCGCGCTAGTTTTAGGTATAACCGCGCTAGTGAAACCATTGCTTGTTTCATCAACAACGTTAAAGCGCGAACTTCCAGCACTCCTTATCATCTCATTGATTGCCATTGGCTTTATGTTTGACGGTGAACTTAAGTCTTATGAAGGCATTATCCTACTAGGCCTGTTCATTTTCGTACTGGCAATGATGGCGTGGTTGTCGCTACAGGTAGATAAAGAAGACCCTCTGGTTGCGGAAACCGCAGATGAAATCCCCAAAGGCGTTTCAAATACGTCAGCTCTCATTTGGATTGGTGTAGGCCTTGTAATACTTCCATTAAGTGCTCACTTTTTGGTGAACTCAGCAGTAGAAATTGCCAGATACATGGGCATTTCGGATTTGGTTATCGGACTAACGATTATTGCGTTTGGTACAAGTCTACCTGAGCTAGCAGCAAGTGTTGCGGGTGTACTTAAAGGTGAAGACGATTTAGCACTGGGTAATATCATCGGCTCAAATATCTTCAACCTGCTTGCCGTACTTGGCATGCCCGGGTTAATCGCGCCTGGTATCCTGGACCCTGACGTTTACAACCGAGATATGTACGTAATGCTTGGTTTAACATTATTATTGTTCTTGTTCAGCTTCGATTTAATCGGCAAACGTACAATATCAAGAACAAATGGATTCATACTTCTGGCTTGCTTTATCGGCTATCAATTCTGGCTATTCGGATAATCATGAATACACAAACTCAGATGAACTATATCGACTCAGCGAAGCGCGTTATTGAAATTGAAACTCAAGCTATTGCTAATCTGGCAGAGCGCTTAAACAATGAATTTATCGCTGCCTGTAATATTCTCTTTGCCTGCAAGGGTAAAGTTGTCGTGAGTGGTATGGGAAAGTCTGGGCATATCGGAAATAAAATTGCCGCTACGCTTGCCAGTACAGGTACTCCTGCATTTTTCATGCACCCTGGTGAAGCCAACCATGGCGACTTGGGCATGCTAAGCAAAGGCGATGTCTTACTCGCCATCTCTAATTCTGGCGAGACTAACGAACTCGTTAACTTATTGCCCGTAGTTAAACGCTTAGGCATACAGGTGGTCGCCATGACCAACAGTGCTTCCAGTTCATTAGGGCAACACGCAGATGTCGTGCTTGATATCAGCGTTGAAAAAGAAGCGTGTTCGCTAGGTCTTGCTCCTACGTCAAGCACAACCGCCACACTGGTTATGGGTGATGCGCTTGCGGTAGCACTGCTCGACCAAAAAGGTTTCACCTCAGATGACTTTGCGCTTTCGCACCCAGGCGGCAGTTTAGGCAGAAAACTTCTGCTTAAAGTTAGCGATATCATGCAAAGCGGCAGTGATATCCCCCTTGTCCATGCCAGTGCTTCTGTTGCTGACGCACTGCTGGAAATATCTAAAAAGGGGTTGGGTATGACAGGCGTGATAGCGGCAGACGGTACGCTGACAGGCGTCTTTACGGATGGCGACCTACGACGAATTCTCGATGCCCGCGTAGACGTACACAGTGCGACAGTAGAAGAAGTAATGACTAAAGGCGGCAAGACTACCACCGCAGGTCAGCTGGCTGTAGAAGCCCTGAATTTGATGGAAACCCATAAAATTAGTGCGTTAATGGTTACTGACGATAAGCGCAAACCTGTTGGGGCTTTTAACATGCATATGCTACTAAAAGCAGGAGTGCTTTAAATGACAACCACCTTGTACACGGAAATAAATGACTCGCTTTTCGCAAAACTAGCCAAGATAAAGTTGCTGGTATGCGACGTTGATGGTGTGTTCTCAGATGGCCGAATTTACTTAGGTAACGACGGTGAAGAACTTAAAGCATTCCATACCCGTGATGGATATGGTGTAAAAGCGCTAGTGAGCAATGGAGTGAATGTCGCGGTTATTACTGGACGTCGCTCTGCCATTGTTGAAAATAGAATGAAGGCACTGAATGTTGCACATATAATTCAAGGCGAAGAGAATAAAGCAGACGCGCTTAGCGACCTGATGAAGCACCTTGAGTTAAACACTGACGAAGTGGCTGCGGTAGGTGATGACATGCCAGATACGGGTATGTACAAGCACGTTGCGGTTAAAATTGCGGTTGCCGATGCCCATCCTTACGTAGCAAAACAAGCAAACTGGATTACGACCCTTCCCGGAGGGTTTGGCGCGGTCCGAGAAATATCGGATACCATTTTGCAGGCCAAAGGGGTAGCAAATGAGATTTTTGGAGCTAGTGTATGAGCCTGTTTGGCTTTAATCGCTTAGGATTAAGTATATCGGCGCTATTTATTCTGGCGATGCTGATGTACATCCCTACGTGGATGGAAGAGCAGCCTGAAACGCAGGGGAATCGTGAAAACGATGCGCTAAAGCCCGCCTACAAAGCAAAAAATCTAACCACTACGCTGTACAATCAAGACGGTGAGTTAAATCACAAAGTATTTGCAGAGTCGATGGAGCATTACGACCAGCTTGGCTTTGTATTGTTTCAGCAACCTAAATACACCCTTTATACAGAAAACGCGTCATCACCATGGGTGGTAACCGCTGATGAAGGTACACTATACAATAACGAGCTAATCCAGCTGGAAAACCAAGTTAATATTGAGAACCAAACTGGCGATGACTTTGTCAGAAGTATATCGACCGAGTACATTCAAATTAATTTAGAAACCAAGCAAATGACATCTGACCAACCCGTTGAAATACTGGGCACCCAATATGTCATTTTAAGTAATGGGTTTAACGCGAATTTACGCACACAAGAATACGAGCTTTTAGATCATGTACAAACCACTTATTCCCCTAGCAACTAGTTTATTGCTTGCCATCGCTAGCGGTGCGGTACACGCCAGTGAAGATGATTTTTCGCAGCCCATAAAAATAGGCTCGAACACCCAGTTTATCGACGGTAAAAATAAAACCGCGTTGTACAAAGACGACGTACTCATAACTCAAGGCTCTTTGGTTATTGAAGCTGACGAAGTGGAAGTAATTGCCACTGACGGTGGTGGTCGTGAAATATTTATTGCTAGAGGAAAGCCTGCAAGCTATTCCCAGCAATTGGAAGACGGCACGCCAGTTTCGGCAAAAGCTAATGAAATACGCTATGAAGTGGTGAACCGAACGATTTCTCTTGCTGGAAACGCAGAGTTGAAACAAGACACCAGTAAAGTACAGGGTGACAACATCACGTTCGATATGATTACCGAGCAATTGCTAGCGACTGGCGGCGCAGGTAAGGATGGTGAGGGTCGAGTGACCACAGTATTCACACCTGAGACCATTCGCAAAACTTCGTCTAAGAAAGACAAAAAAGACAACGAGGGCAATGAATAGCAATGGCAACTTTGAGCGCTAAAAATCTTGCTAAGGCTTACAAGTCAAGACAGGTTGTTCGAGATGTAAGTCTGTCTGTCTCAACGGGTCAAATTGTTGGTCTTCTTGGCCCAAATGGCGCTGGTAAGACCACCACATTCTACATGATTGTTGGTTTAGTGAATCTGGATAAAGGCAAGATTGAAATCGACGACAATGAGCTAACTCATCAGCCCATGCACGAGCGCGCACGCCGCGGAATTGGCTACCTACCGCAGGAAGCCTCTATTTTCAGAAAGCTCACAGTGCATGAAAATATCATGGCCATTTTGCAAACCCGTAAAGATTTAAATTCACAACAGCAAGAAGAAGAAGCTGATGCGCTACTTGATGAATTTAATATTAACCATATACGTAATAGTACGGGGATGAGTTTGTCAGGGGGCGAACGCCGTCGCGTTGAGATTGCCCGCGCTCTGGCAGCAAAACCGCAATTTATTTTGTTAGACGAACCATTTGCTGGTGTTGATCCAATATCAGTTAATGATATAAAGAAGATAATACAACATCTTCGCGATAGGGGTATTGGAATCCTTATCACAGACCATAACGTACGAGAGACATTGGATGTTTGTGAAAAGGCGTACATTGTGAGTCATGGCGAGCTTATTGCGCAAGGAACGGCGGAACAGGTTTTAAGTAATCAAAAAGTAAGGGATGTATACCTAGGCGAACAATTCAGGCTATAGTTAATGTAACCGAATTGCCATTTTTCAGTTTCGCTCTGGTATATTCAATTTAGAGCATTTAAATAAGACGTAGATGAAACCATCTTTACAGCTAAAATTTAGCCAACAACTTACCATGACACCACAGCTTCAGCAGGCCATTAAACTGCTGCAGCTTTCTACACTTGATCTTCAACAAGAGATCCAAGAAGCGCTCGATTCTAATCCGCTATTAGAAGTTGAAGAAGGTAACGACGAGCCGCAACTAGAAAAGAACAATATCGACAACGATGACAGCGGCTCTGAGGCCACTGCTTCTGCATCTAGTGACACACTAGAAGCCGGCGATGCACTTGAGAAAAACGATCTTCCCGATGAGCTGCCAATCGACAGCACATGGGACGAATACTACTCTGCTTCATCTTCGCCAGCTCCGGGTCCATCCAATGACGACGAGCAAATCTTCCAAGGTGAGACTACTGAAGATATTCAAGAGCACCTTCTTTGGCAAATGCGCCTTACCCACTTCTCGGATACCGATCGCGCAATCGCTACAGCAATCATCGACTCTATTGACGAGTCAGGTTATTTAACCGTTACCCTTGATGATATTTTAGAAGCGGTTAACGATGATGATATGGAAGAGCCGATTGAAATGGACGAAATAGAATGTGTGCTTAAGCGCATTCAGATGTTCGACCCTATTGGTTCTGGCTCACGCTCTCCACAAGAATGTTTGATGGTGCAATTGCGCCAGTTTTCAGAAGACACACCGTGGCTTGCTGAAGCAAAGCAACTGATTGAAGAGTACTCTGACTTACTGAGCAGCAAAGACTATCGTACGCTTATGCGTAAAAGCCGATTGAAAGAAGATCAGCTACGCGAGGCAATGCGTTTACTGCAAACCTTGAATCCTCGCCCAGGTAGTGCTTTAGTTACTAAAGAGCCTGAGTACGTTATTCCTGATGTCTCAGTAACCAAGAAAAATGGCCGTTGGGTGGTTGAGCTGAACCCCGACAGTCTGCCTAAATTAAGCGTAAATCAACAATACGCTGCAATGAGTCGCCGTGCCAAGAATAGTAGCGATTCACAATTCATCCGCTCACACATGCAAGAGGCTAAGTGGTTCATAAAGAGCCTTGAATCTCGTAACGAAACCTTAATGAAGGTTGCAAACTGCATTGTGCAGCAGCAAATGGGCTTTTTTGAGCACGGCCCGGAAATGATGAAACCAATGGTGCTAAATGATGTCGCAGAAATGGTAGATATGCACGAATCCACTATTTCGCGAGTGACAACGCAAAAGTACATGCATACGCCACGTGGAATCTTCGAATTGAAGTATTTCTTCTCAAGCCACGTTGCAACAGAGTCTGGTGGTGAATGTTCATCTACAGCGATTCGTGCATTGATCAAGAAATTAGTGGCCGCTGAAAAGCCTAGCAAGCCGCTGAGTGATAGCAAGATTGCTTCATTGTTGGCCGAACAAGGCATTAAAGTTGCCCGGCGAACAATAGCAAAGTACCGGGAATCGTTGTCGATCCCGCCGTCGAACCAACGCAAAAGCCTTATTTAATCGGGCTTAATAATATAAGGAAGACGAAATATGCAAATCAACCTTACTGGTCATCATGTCGAAATCACCGACTCTTTGCGTAATTATGTCGATACGAAGTTCAGCAAACTTGAACGTCACTTTGATCACATTTCTAATGTGCATGTCATCCTGAACGTTGAAAAATTAAATCAAAAAGCCGAAGCGACCG
This sequence comes from Alteromonas sp. DY56-G5, assembly GCF_041414725.1. Classification (NCBI taxonomy): domain Bacteria; kingdom Pseudomonadati; phylum Pseudomonadota; class Gammaproteobacteria; order Alteromonadales; family Alteromonadaceae; genus Alteromonas; species Alteromonas sp. DY56-G5. Next base: position 56,053 of record NZ_JANHZQ010000029.1, read on the forward strand.
TTCATTTAAGTGGCGCTGAAGTATTCGCATCCTCAGAAAATACCGACATGTATGCGGCGATTGACAGCATGGTTGATAAACTCGACCGGCAGGTAATCAAGCATAAGGAAAAACTGAAAAAACATTAGTAGTTAATTAAGCATGGATATACAAGCCATCGTAAGTCTGGACCGCACCGAGTGTGCGGTTCAGTGTAATAGTAAAAAGCGAATTCTTGAGATCATCGCTGATATCGCTGCCAAGCAAAACGAGAACATTGATCAGGCAACGGTACTCAACAGTTTGATGGCTCGAGAGCGTATGGGTAGTACAGGCATTGGTAATGGTATCGCCTTACCCCACGGACGCCTGCCGGGCCTTGAAAAAGTGATCGCCATTGTTGTAACCAGCACGCCAGCAATCGACTTCGACGCCCTTGACGAGAAACCCGTAGACATCTTTTTTGCGCTACTCGTTCCTGAGGAACAGACCGAAGGACACCTTCAAACGCTGGCCACCGTGGCTGGTAAACTAAGCGACAAAGAAACGATTAAAGCAATACGTCGCGCAACGACAAGCGACGATATTCTATCTGCATTAAGTTAAACATTAAGCGCCTATTAACCGTTTAGTAGGCGCCTAATTCAACAACGCGTATGTGATAAAACCAGAGTATTAGGGAGAAAGTAGGTGAAGCTGATAATAATCAGTGGTCGTTCGGGGTCTGGTAAGTCTGTCGCACTTCGCGCATTGGAAGATTTAGGTTATTACTGTGTTGATAATATCCCGGTAAACTTACTTCCCACCTTAACCCATACAGTTGTTGACGAGTACGATCAGGTTGCGGTAAGTATCGATGTGAGAAACTTACCTAAAAATCCTGACGATTTGGTAGAAATTCTAGACTACCTGCCTTCTTCGTGGTCGATGACCATTGTTTACATTGACGCGAGCGATGATGTACTGGTTAAGCGTTTTAGCGAAACACGTCGTCTTCACCCTCTCGCCAAGCTTAATAAATCGCTTTCAGAAGCCATTAAAGCCGAGTCTGCCCTACTTGCTCCTATTGCTGAACGCGCAGATTTATATTTAGACACAGATAAGCTTACCATTCACCAACTGGCAGAGTTAATTCGAGAGCGTATCCTGGGTAAGAAAAGCTCACGCCTTGTGCTTGTGTTCGAGTCGTTTGGCTTTAAGCACGGTATTCCTAAAGATGCGGATTACGTTTTTGATGCCCGCTTTTTACCTAACCCCCACTGGGAGCCCGACCTTAAACACCTGACCGGATTAGATGCACCAGTAGAAGTATTTTTGGGGTCGCAGCCTGTAGTGACCAAGTTCATTTGGCAAATTCAGAATTTAATAACGACATGGCTGCCTCATTTAGAGCGCAATAACAGAAGTTATGTAACCGTAGCGATTGGCTGTACTGGTGGCCAACACCGTTCGGTTTATATCGCACAGACCCTGTCGAAAACCTTCAGTGAAATACACCCTGATGTACAAATTCGCCATAGAGAGCTGAATCAGTAATGACTATTCAAAAAACGCTAACTATCGTCAATAAGTTAGGGTTGCATGCAAGAGCGGCGACCCAACTGGTTAAACTGGCTAATCAATTCGACGCTAAAATCATCTTAAAAAAAGGCGATAAAGAAGCAGACGCAAGCAGTGTATTGGGATTAATGATGCTTGAAAGCCATCAAGGTGAACAGGTAGACGTGATTGTGGACGGCAGTGATGCTGTTGATGCGCTTGCAGCTATTGAAGAGCTTATTGAGGGCAGATTTAACGAAGACGAATAGTCTTACTTGCCCAATCCATTGACCAATTAATCAACACTTAGCGCAGTTATCTTAAAATCCTGCGCAAAACCTACGCAATTATCATGACAGACTCATTATAATTGCGATATTCTACGCCCACTTAGGCTCTATGGCCTGCATTGTTCATCTTTTAGCTTGTAGGAATAACGCCTTATGGCAGAAGCGCTTGTTTCTAAATACGTACAAACTCAGTTACGCGCACTCAACGCTGCGTTGACCAACGGTCAATTCGTATCTGTACGTAAGCTTCTGCTTGAATTACCGCCCTCAGACGTCGCCCACATTCTTGAATCTAGCCCTAGCAGAACCCGTGACGAATTATGGGAGCTCATTGATGGTGACTTTCACGGCGACATTTTAGAAGAACTGTCTGACGATGTTAGAAACGGTATCATTACAAAAATGCTTCCCGCTAATGTAGTTGACGCACTTGAAGAGATGGATACCGATGACTTAGCAGAGACGCTAAGCAGCCTTCCCGAGCCAGTATTGGCCGATATTCTAGATTCGATGGATGCACAAGATCGCGTGCGCGCAGAGCAAGCGCTGTCTTACGGTGAGGAAACCGCTGGTTTCATTATGAACACCGACACCATCACTTTACGTCCAGATGTGACCATTGACGTGGTTTTGCGCTATATCCGCTTAAAAGGCGAGCTACCTGAGAATACGGATACGTTTTACGTGGTAAACCGAACTGATAACCTTGTTGGTATTGTTCCGGTTACCCGTTTACTCACCGCAGATACCGACGATAAAGTGTCTGACGTTATGGACGAGGAATCTGAAGCGATTCCTGTGAATATGCCAGACGACGAAGTGGCAAGCCTGTTCGAGCGATACAATTGGCTTTCAGCACCTGTTGTAGATGAAAACCATCGCTTAGTGGGCCGAATTACCATTGATGACGTGGTTGATATTATTCGTGAGGACGCCGAGCACTCGATGATGAGTATGGCGGGTCTTGATGATGACGAAGATACCTTTGCACCCGTTATGCAAAGTACCAAACGACGCTCGGTGTGGCTGGCGGTAAACTTAGTGACGGCGCTAATGGCTGCGATGGTGAGTGATCTATTTGAAGCAACGCTCAGCCAACTGGCTGTGTTAGCTATATTAAATACCATTGTCCCCAGTATGGGCGGTGTAGCGGGTAATCAGACGCTAACGCTAGTTATTCGCGGTATGGCACTAGGCCATGTTAACGCGAGTAACTCACGATGGCTTATCAGTAAAGAAATATCCATCGGCTTTTTAAACGGTGCCATTTGGGCGGTGCTTATTGCCTCTGTCATCGCGTTATGGAAACAAGATTACATGCTGGGCGTAATTATTGCCTTTGCCATGATGGTAAACATGATTGCAGCTGCTTTAGCGGGCGCAACCTTACCTATGATCATGAAGCGTCTTAAGATAGACCCTGCCCTAGCTGGCAGTGTTATCTTAACTACGATAACCGATGTAGTGGGTATTTTTGCTTTCTTAGGTACTGCGACGCTGTTTCTAATTTAAGTTAATTTTGAACTCTCATGCCTGATAGGGCATGGGTGAGCTAAACAACACTCATGCAATAAGCGCTTTCGCTATATATCCATTGACGTTCAGCTTGTAACCCACACCCCAGACGGTTTCTACTAGCTGTCCGCCATTTTCAATACTGTTGATTTTATCAAGCTTAGTGCGTAACCGATTTATATGGGTATTCACCGTGTGCTCGTAGCCTTCGTGGTTATAGCCCCACACCTCACTGAGCAATTGATTGCGAGAAAAAACTTGGTTTGGATGACGACAAAAATAATCCAGTAGCGCAAACTCCCTAGCCGTTAACGTTAGCACTTGGCCATTTAGGGTTACGCTATGAAAACGCTGGTCGATTTTAAGGGGTCCTATTTCGATGCGCTCTTCACTACCTTGAGATGGTCTTAAATGTTCTTGGCTAGGCATACTCCTACGCATATGGGAGCGAATACGGGCAGTAAACATGCGTGCATCAAATGGCCCTGATAGATAATCATCTACGCCTACTTCATAGTAGTTTGCTTCATCTACCTCTTCGTCGGCCACATCGTCTGTCATCGCGTCACTTTCCACTGCCATCACCCAACTTTCTGGGTTCGTATCAACAAGGCCTTTTATACGATTAAGACAGATAATATTTCCATGCGACTCAACAATAACGAGCGAATAATGCTGCGCCTTAAGCAACGACTCTGCGGATTGAAAATTAGAGACTGCGTCGTAAAGAAAGCTATGCTTACTTAAGCATTGCGATATGTTCTGTTGAAACTTATTTCCACTGTAGATGATAAGGATCATATCTCGCTCCTAATTCGCCAATAAAAAACAAGACCAGTGTGTTCGTGGTTTTCTTTCACAGTGATTACAATTTTTTTAAAAAATATAAATTCAGAATTTATAACAGCACTGTTATTTATTGAGACGAATCTGTGTGCGTTTTGTGAAAGTTCTGTGATGAATTGGACATTTTACTGCCCTAAATTTTTATGCGATTTAAGCCATAAATAAGGACAATAAAATGAAATTCACTAAACTTGCTAGCGCAACGCTTTTGTCGCTAGCAGCAGTATCAGTAAGCCAAGCTGTCACTTTAGACATTGAAATTACCAACCTGACTCAGGCGCAGAGTTTTACGCCGCGCTTAGTCATAGCTCACGATGACACCGTCGATGCCTTTGAAGTTGGGCAACCTGCGTCGTCAGCTTTAGCGTGGTTAGCTGAAGCTGGTGTTATTGACGACGAACAAAATGCTGATTCAAGCGGCGCAAACTTTGAAGCGTTACTCGGCCCTGTTGATACCGACAATGGTTCAAATACGTGGCACCGTTTTGGCGGACTTCTCGCGCCGAAAGCTACGTTAAGCTATCCCTTCGATACTATGGACAAGCCATATCTTTCGCTACTTTCCATGCTAATACCTACTAACGACGCTTTTGTTGGTATGGACAGTATTGAAATTCCAACCGAGCCGGGTACCTACACTTATTACCTTAATGCATACGACGCCGGTACTGAGCTTAACGATGAATTAAATAGTGCCCGTACAGATGTTGTTGAAGCTGGGACCGGAAACGCGCTGGGTGGATATGGCGTACCGGGTGTTGCCGGTGGCGGCGCTCCCACTCGTATTGTTGATTTGGGTACAGGTGGCACGGGTGTGGGTGCACAAATCGTTAATGGCGAAGTTGAAGATGGTGAAGATGGCCCAGTACACATCCACCGCAATGCGCTTGGTGATACTGATAGCGCCGCTGGTGCCAGTGATCTGGACTCTACCGTACACCGTTGGTTGAACCCAGTAGCACGTGTAGTTATTACTGTTCCTGCATCTTAAGGAGCCAATACGATGAATAATCCAATAATTAAACTCAGTACATTATTGATGCTTTCAGCGCTTCTTGCTGCCTGCGGCGACGATGGTGATACAGGCCCTCAAGGACCAGCGGGTCCGCAGGGGGAAGCAGGTACTGACGGACAAGATGGTACGGATGGCCAGGACGGTTCGGACGGACAAGACGGTATTAATGGTAATTCAGCGGTTTATACCGTACAAATTACCAACTTAACCTACTCTCAGCCCTTTGCACCTGCCGCCGTCATATTGCATGAGTCAGGCTTCCATTCATTTAATGAAGGCGAGCCAGCCAGCATGGGCATTGAAATAATGGCTGAAGGCGGTGACCCGTCTATGGTCATTACTGAAGCCATGGACTCCACGGACTTTTTGGATGCGCAAAACTCTGGGGGCATATTGGGTCCTCGCTCAATGGGCGCAGAACTAACTCTAGTGGTTCCAGAACTCGATGCTGACGACCTGCGCCTTACGGTAACGACCATGCTGGTCAACACCAACGACGCATTCACCGGCTTAAACGCTGCGAATGTAAGCAACATGGCGGTTGGTGATATAAAAACGTTCATGACAGTGACTTGGGATGCGGGTACAGAAGCAAACACAGAAACCGCAGCTACTATGCCAGGCCCTGCCGCTAGTGCAGCGGGTGGCGGCGGAGAAGCTGCGGGCTATGATGTGGTGAGGGATGATCTTGCCGATGCAGTAAGACTTCACCAAGGTGTAGTCACTAGTGCAAACGCTGACGATCCAAGCCGTGAGGGTCTATCCACATCGGTACTAACCGAGGCCCATCGCTTTGATTTCCCAACGAGCCGCGTGGTGATAACCCGAACCCGTTAAATGGTCAAACGCAGTACCACCTGAAAGCGCCCTATTACTCAGGTAATGGGGTGTTTTTACTTTTGTGCGAAGGGGAAACGGAGATAAAACTTAACGGGAATAAGAAAGATAAGCGCTGGCTTTGCTGAGTAGATAAACTTCACAAAACCAGGCTATTACATTATTTGATAAGCTATTTAATAAGTTACTTAATAAGCTACTTAATAACTTTAAGGGTAGGTTTACCCTTTTTAGGTGGAACAGGTGCGTCTTTCACGTCGCTTGCATCAGCATCTTCCAGCGACGTCGGGCCGCTAGGTTGAGAAACATCTTCAGATGTTTCTGGACGCTCTTGCTGCGCACGAGCCACATCTTCTTCAGTGGCGAATACCGTACCTGCACCATTTTCTCTTGCGTAAATAGCCATTACCGCTTCACAAGGCATACTTAATCTTCTAGGTTGCCCAGAGAAGCGCGCTTGAAACGATAAGCCATCTAAATCAAGAGAAAAGTTAACACACGCACTAGGTGATACGTTTAAAACGATCTGACCGTCTTTAACGAATTCCTGCGGCACTTCAACCAACTCGTTGGTTGCATCTACCACAATGTACGGCGTTAAGTCGTTATCAACAATCCACTCATAAAAAGCCCTAAGCAAATAGGGCTGGTTTGACGTCATAGATGTCATAGCGGGTTGTGGATCTCACGCTCTTGGTCAGTCAAAGACGCTTTAAATGAACTACGAGAGAAAATACGGTTCATGTAAGCGTTAATTTCTTTGCTGCCAGCACCGTTTAGTTCAATACCTAGTGCAGGTAAACGCCATAATAGCGGAGCAAGATAGCAATCAACTAAGCTGAACTCTTCGCTCATAAAGTAAGGCATTTCACCAAATACAGGCGCAAGAGATAGCAAAGCTTCACGCAGCTCATTACGTGCTGCTTCTACATCACCTTCGCCACGGAAAATACGGGCAGCAAGCGAGTACCAGTCTTGCTCGATGCGGTGCATCATAAGGCGGCTCTGACCACGTGATACTGGGTAAACCGGCATAAGTGGTGGATGAGGGAAACGCTCATCAAGGTATTCCATGATGATGTGCGACTTGTAAAGTACAAGCTCGCGATCAACTAGAGTTGGAACAGTACCGTAAGGGTTAAGCTCCAACAGATCTTCAGACAAGTTGCTAGGATCTGTGTAGCTGATTTCAACACCCACACCTTTTTCTGCCAACACAATACGCACCTGGTGGCTATAAATATCAATTGTGTCAGAGAACAACGTCATAATAGAACGTTTATTCGCGGCTACGGCCATTCAATTTCCTCCGTCGAGAAACAAGTTTACGCTTACAAACGGTAAGCTTATTACGTTAACTCGTGCTACCTGAAGACCCTATTTACTAGGATTTTCAGATAGCACGAGTAAATACCAAAAAAGGGGGCGAGAAGCCCCCTTTTCATATTATACATAAATCTGTGCGATTAGTGCACTTCTCGCCAGTATTCTTTCTTCAGTAAGTAAACAAATACAAACAATACTGCGATAAAGATAAGTACCCACTTACCGATTTTGTGAGATTCAAGTTTAGAAGGCTCACCTGTGTACTCTAGGAAGTTCACGATATCGGCAACAGCTTGGTCGTACTCGTCAGGAGACATTGCGCCAGTACCATCTGACTTAATGCCTACATAACGCTTAACCATCTCTCCATCAACCATTTGCTCTTCATAAGTACGTGTTGGCGTACCTTGAAGTGGTTGAAGTACGTGTGGCATACCTACTTCTGGGAATACTGTGTTGTTCACACCAAATGGGCGGCTTTCGTCAACATAGAAAGAGCGCAGGTAAGTGTAAATCCAGTCTTCGCCACGAACACGAGCCACTAGCGTTAGGTCTGGTGGAGCAGCACCGAACCAGCCAGCAGCGGCTTCTTCTGGCATTGCACGGGTAATGTAGTCAGACACTTTTTCACCCGTGAACTGCAGGTATTCTTGACCTAGTTCGTCAGGAATACCCAAGTCTTGGAATGAACGCTGATAGCGCTGATACTTCATTGAGTGACAGCCTAAGCAGTAGTTCATGAACAATTGTGCACCGCGCTGTAAAGACGCCTTATCGGTTAAATCGATAGGGGCTTTATCCAGGTGTACGTTCCCGCCTGCCGCAAGCGCTACGCCAGGTAGGAAGAAGGCTAAAAAGCACATCATTTTTTTCATTTAGAAATCCTCTCTGGCACAGGTTTAGTGTTTTCGTTTTTGCTGTACAAGAACAGTGCTACGAAGAAACCGAAGTACATTACCGTTGCAACTTGCGACGCAATGATTTTCCAGTTTTCTTGCGGTGTACCACCTAGGTAACCTAGGAAGATAAACACAATTGCAAACACGATAAGGTTTACTTTGTGTAGGCCACAACGATAGCGCCATGACTTAACACGACCACGGTCTAACCAAGGCAGAGCAAATAGCGCAGCAATTGCACCGAACATCGCTAATACACCGAATAGCTTATCAGGAACCGCTTTTAGTACCGCGTAGAACGGTGTGAAGTACCAAACAGGGAAGATATGCTCTGGTGTTTTAAGTGGGTTAGCAATTTCAAAGTTAGGGTGCTCTAGGAATTTACCGCCCATTTCAGGGGCAAAGAACAGCACGTAAGTGAACAATGCTAAGAATACACAGAACGCCACAAGGTCTTTAAGTACGATGTGTGGGAAGAACGGCAATACGTCATCAGCAATGTCGTACTTGCTTGTGTAGTATTCATGAATTTCATACTTCGTCTTTTCAGACTCAGGTAGTGAACCTTTCTTGTGCTTGATAGCGATACCATCAGGGTTGTTAGAACCCACTTCGTGAAGTGCAATAATGTGAAGGAACACAAGAATAACGATAACCAACGGCAACGCAATAACGTGTAATGCGAAGAAGCGGTTTAGTGTTGCGCCAGAGATAACGTAGTCACCTTGTAGCCAGATAACAAGGTCAGGACCAACAACAGGAATAGCACCAAATAGCGATACGATTACCTGTGCACCCCAGTAAGACATTTGTCCCCAAGGTAGTACGTAACCCATGAAAGCTTCTGCCATAAGCGCTAGGTAAATAAACATACCAAACACCCATAGAAGCTCACGAGGCTTCTGATAAGAGCCGTAAATCATGCCACGGAACATGTGTAGATATACCACAATAAAGAACGCTGATGCGCCAGTACTGTGCATGTAACGAATGATCCAACCGTAGTCGATCTCACGCATGATGTATTCAACAGAAGCAAATGCGCCTTCTGAAGATGGAACGAAGTTCATGGTCAACCAAATACCAGTAACAATCTGGTTTACCAAAACAATAGTTGCTAGAAAACCGAACACATACCAGAAGTTCATGTTCTTTGGAGCAGGATATTGAAGAGCGTGCATATTCGCAACGCGCATCATTGGGATGCGTTCTTCAATCCAACCTAGGAAAGCATTCATATTACACGGCCTCCGCTTCTGAACCGATGATGATGTTATTGTCATCAACGAATTGATATGGCGGTACAACCAGGTTCAACGGTGCAGGAACGTTTTGGAATACACGTCCAGCCATGTCGAATTTCGAACCGTGGCACGGGCAGAAGAATCCATCTGGAACGCCTTCAACCACTTCTTCAAATGCACCGTCTTTAAGATGCTGTGGAGAGCAACCCAAGTGAGTACAGATACCAACAAGGATAAGGTACTCTTCCTTCATTGAACGGAAACGGTTTTGAGCAAAGGCAGGCTGCTGCTCAGCTTCAGAGTTAGGATCTTTCAGCTTATCTTCGTGCGTGCCTAATTCTTCAAGAATTTCTGGCGTACGACGTACAATCCACACAGGCTTGCTTCGCCACATCACACGTACTAACTGTCCAGGCTCAATCCCGCTGATATCTACTTCAACGTCAGCACCGGCGGCTTTCGCTTTGGCGCTTGGATTCCAGGACGCAATAAAAGGCACAGCAGCACCAACGACACCTACACCACCAACTACCGACGTGGCAACGGTCAAGAACCGACGACGAGTGTTGTTTTCTGGCTGGTTTTCATTGTGTGCAGACTCTGTTGCATCTACAGATACATTGCTCATCCACATTTCTCCAGGTTTGGATAATTATGATGTGTAACCCAAGCTTATACTGGTTTTATCACGCTTGCGTCATGCATCATATGGCTTGTCATGACAGCGACGTAACAGTAAAAATTTACTGGTTTACGAGGTCACGAAAGTTTTCAAAATTTTCGACCGCAAATGATAAAAGAAAAGCCCTTATAAACACAAGGTTTTACTGATATTTAAGCGATAATTTAATTCAAAAGGTGTGTTTAGGTTTAGTGAGGGAAAGGCCTAAAATCAAGGTTTTGAAGAATATTTGGTTAGATAACACCAGCAAATTAAACCTTTGTTATGAATTGTAGAGGCTTGAAGGCTTTACTGAATGTGGGACGCAGGCAACTTGTAATCGAAAAAAAGCAATAAAAAACCCGGCATAGGCCGGGTTCAGATTGATGATAAACCCCTCTTTTTTCGGAGGGGTTTATTTTTTCTAGCAGCCGAAGGCTGCGATCGCGATATT